>NZ_JACJEB010000001.1:215860-522113 GCF_014163845.1 Shewanella sp. SR43-4
AACCGTTTTGGCAAGGATGTTTGACCATGATAACAACTCGTCCCCCAGCAAGTTGTTATCACAGCAACAATCATTCTAATAATAAGCGCAAAATACTTGCATCCTTGCCGCTTTATTGTTTCACCATTAGCCATTAAGGATATTGGCTAATATTACAGTTAAGGCGTTATTGGATCCCCAGACTCTATTATCCAATAACGTCATTTTTATCCAGGTTTTTAGCTTTCGCCATTGACGGCGCTTCTGCAACCATTAGCAGAGCTAACGATCAAAACCGTTTTGGCAAGGATGTTTGACCATGATAACAACTCGTCCCCCAGCAAGTTGTTATCACAGCAACAATCATTCTAATAATAAGCGCAAAATACTTGCATCCTTGCCGCTTTATTGTTTCACCGTTAGCCATTAAGGATATTGGCTAACATTACAGTTAAGGCGTTATTGGGTCCCCAGACTCTATTATCCAATAACGTCATTTTTATTCCACCCTGTGGCTGACAAGCTCAAAAGAATAATAATCTCCAACTCAGGGTTGGTTTTACAACAGCAAACATAAAAACAATAACAGACAATGCAAACAAAGGCCCCAAAGCAAAGGATGCAATGGGGCCTTTTCATATAGGATGACCCAGACTTAGCTAAACAACCTTAAAATAACTTCATAATCATATAAAATGGTAACTTAAAAACTAATATCATTACATTAACGTGTACTCGATTAGCGGTTTATACCGCAGCCTATTACGAACGGAAAATGAGCACTTTGATATAGAATCGGCTAAATATGCTGATTTTAGCTGAGTTGTCTGCCCCATAAATTCATCTTGAATTTAGATGTAATAACTTATTGAATTAAAAAATAAAGATTAAAAAAAGAAAATATTCCCTTACCCGTTCACAACATACCTCTTAATTGTCACTTATCGTTAAAACTAAAAAAGTAAAACTATCGACTGATACGATAAAAAAACGGCTTTTTTTGTCACATTCCCAATCAAATAGTTATAAATTCACTACACTTAGTATCATTAACTCATTATTGAAGTGTCCCTATGGCCAAGGTGTTAAGCATTTGTTTTTTTATCTTTATCATAACCAGCATCATCAGTTGCGAACAGAGAACACATCAATCCACTAAGATTTCACCTACATATAAAGCATCCATTAAAATTGCGGTTTCTAGCACGCCACTTTCGTCGCCTGTTTTTATTGCCAAACAACTTGGTTACTTTGAAGCGAATGGTGTTAACGTTGAATTAGTTAAATACGACAGCGGGGTAAAATGCTTTAACGCCCTTAATGATAAGCAAGTCGACCTGGCTACCGCCTCGGAAACTGTCGTCATGTTTAATAGCTTTAAACAAAGCAACTTTTCAGTATTAACCAGCTTTGTGGAATCAGATAATGATCTTAAATTACTCAGTCTAACGCCACAAAAATATCATCGGCTGAATAACCTGCAGCACGCCAGAATAGGCATAGTCAAAGACAGCGCTAGTGAGTTTTTCTTTGATAGTTTACTGATCATGTACAATAAAACGGCACAGCCTATCACGCGAGTATATTTGCGGTCAGATGAACTTATTCCAGCATTATTAAATAATGAGGTTGATATTATTTCAGCTTGGGAGCCATTAAGTTATTTATTAACACAACAAGTAACCTCAGATACCAGCGTCATTAATAGCCGCGGCCTATATCACTTATCCTTTAACTTAATTGAGCTTAAAGAGACGACGTTATCCACCACCGAAAGGTTGGCTATACTTAAATCAATTAGTGATGCCACTGACTATATCCATACTAACCCAGAACTTGCTCAGCAAAATATTAGTCGTATTTTGAATATCGATCCATCGCAACTCCGTTACTCATGGAATGACTATACTTTTAGATTATCACTCAGCAATGCACTATTTTCTAACATCCAAACTCAAAGCCAATGGGCTATTGATAATCAACTGGTAGATGAAGAAAACAGTGTCGATTTTAGACAGATTTTCGATCGAAAATTATTTGAAACCTTCATGAGCTTAGAGGCAGGATGGTAAGTTATGATGTTATCTAAGCGTCTTAAACTAACCGCTGCACTTTGCTCATTACTGACATTGATCGTCGGCTTATCGCTGATACAAGCTCACCATTATCAACAACAAATATACCGGCAACTCAATTACTCAATGAAGTTGCAAGTCAGCATTGATAGTCTTCGCAGTCAGCTATGGCTTTACCAAGAGTATAGCGATGATCGAGGGCTTTCAGAGCTTAATCTACGCCAAGCCGAATTGGCCAAAGATCTCTCCGAAGATATTCAGTGGGCGACACAGCAAAAACTCATCATTAGCAACATCAATAGATTAAATACCAATATAAGATCACTGATTAATACTCAACATGACTTCCACAGCAAACAAGTTAATGTGGCATCAACACTGACTGCTGAACGATTATTTAAAGCGAAATACAGCATGATTATTGAAGAAATGACCGAAGAAATGTTTCGGCTTCATCAATTCTCGATAAGAAAAGCGAGTCAAAAACAACAAACATTATTATTAATGGTCGGAATGGTCTTATTTCTGTTAGCGATTATGGTAACAGCTTGGTCTATTATGACACTAATTAGGTTTAAGAAAGGGCTCGCCTCACTCAGGATCGGTATGGAAGCGCTCGCAGCAGGCGATCTCGTCAGTCAAATTAATTCTTTTGATACCGATGAATTATCTGCACTCGCGGATGATTTTAATGAAATGAAACAATCATTAGCCCAAATCACGATAAAAAAAGAAAAATTGAAACAAGAAGTTGATATTCAAACCCGCAAATTGATTGAACAACAAGATAAGCTTATTTTTTTAGCCGAACATGACGAACTCACGGGGATTTATAATCGCCGCGCATTTATTAAGCAAATTGATGCCGCAATAGCACGTGATTTACGCGGAGAACAGCAAGCTGCATTACTGTTTATTGATCTTAATAAATTTAAAGAGATTAATGATTCTCTGGGTCATAGCATTGGTGACGAAGTGATCATGACCATCGCTAATCGTTTGGTTAATAATCTGCGTACTACTGATATTGTCGGTAGATTGGGAGGCGATGAGTTTATCATTTGGCTCGATATGATCACCGAACCTATCGATATCAAAAACAAAATAAACCAATTATTGAGCAGTATTAAGCAACCCATAACCATCGGCGAGCACACTTTACAAGTTGGGGCGAGTATTGGTATTAGTGTACTGCCTTATGATGGTTTAAACAGTCGTGAACTTATCAGTGCGGCTGATACGGCTATGTATCAAGCTAAGGCTGACCACAGGACTGAATTTTGTTTCTATACTGATGATCATCGAGTATCCGCTTTGGCTACTTCATAGGTTTGAGTATTCCAATCAAAATAATATTCTACCCCTTGCCACTCATAAACAGTACCATTGTCACGCTGAATCACTTTGGCATTCTCGGGTAAATGATTCAAACCTTGAGCATATTGAATGCTGGTTGTAGTTTGTTGCCGTGGCGCGACTGCAACAGGCTCTAAAACCTCGAGAGCTTGTGACTGGTAGACTGCGTTCAACTGATTTTGATAGGGGTAAAAACCAGATTGGCTACTAGGATAATCATTATTTCTCCAAACCGAATTGTATAGCAAGTTATTAGCATTGCCCCAACTAACGCCAATACTCGGTCCCCAATATTGGTTACCTCTCCAGCCTTGATCCCAACCGATCCCCCAACGCCAAGGGTCACGATGTCGATAATGATTATAATGTTGGCGATGGTTATTATGTTGAGAGCCGACAGAATGAGAAACACGCTGAGAATACTCGTTCGCTAACAGCGGCTGAGAACTGACCAAACTCATCACAGTTAAGGTTACACTTGCACTAAGCCCTAATAACGGCATCAAAACCCACGGTTTGTTCACCCACATAAGTCACCTCCACAATCTGGTTCACAACATCCAGTTTACGCTAAGTATCACTAAAGTCGATATCAACAATATAGGTCTATCAAATGGCTTAACCCTATATTAGAAAAATGCTATAGTGCGCGCCATAGTGGTTTGGATTTGATTTACAGGCGGTAAACATGAGTTTTAAAGATTTACGCAGCTTCATCGATCATTTAGAAGCAAATGGAGAGTTAAAGCGCATTAGCTATCCTGTTGATCCTCATTTAGAGATGACAGAGATTGCTGATCGAGTTTTACGATCAGGTGGCCCCGCGCTGTTATTTGAAAATCCGACCAACCATACCATGCCGGTACTGGTTAACTTATTTGGTACGCCTAAACGTGTTGCTATGGCATTGGGAAAAGATGACCCTTTAGCATTACGTGAAGTCGGTGAATTATTAGCATTCTTAAAAGAACCAGAACCACCGAGTGGCTTTAAAGATGCCATAGCTAAAATACCAATGTTTAGGCAAGCGTTAAATATGCCGCCGAAAACAGTGCGCAATCCACCTTGTCAGCAAGTAGTCAAAAGCGGTGATGATGTCGACTTAACCGCGTTGCCAATCCAGCACTGCTGGCCAGGCGATGTGGCACCATTAGTCACTTGGGGATTAACCATCACCAAAGGGCCGCGACAAAAAAGACAAAATCTAGGTATTTATCGCCAACAGTTATTAAGTAAAAATAAACTGATCATGCGCTGGCTGGACCACCGTGGCGGAGCCCTAGACTTTAAAGACTTTAAACAGCTTCATCCAGGTGAACGTTATCCTGTCGTAGTGGCATTAGGTAGCGATCCTGTGACTATTTTGGGTGCTGTAACCCCAGTGCCAGATTCGATGAGTGAATATGCCTTTGCAGGCTTGTTGCGCGGCGAACGTACCGAGGTCTGTAAAGCCATTAGCTGCGATCTTGAAGTACCAGCCACCAGCGAAATTATTCTTGAAGGCTATATCGATCCTGATGAAACCGCAGTAGAAGGTCCATACGGCGATCACACGGGTTACTATAACGAAACAGACTCATTCCCAGTATTTACCGTGACCCATATTACTCACCGTAAAGATGCCATCTATCATAGTACCTATACCGGCCGTCCACCAGATGAACCGGCTATGTTAGGCGTGGCATTAAATGAAGTATTTGTTCCTATCCTACGTAAACAATACCCTGAAATTATTGACTTTTATCTGCCGCCTGAAGGCTGCTCTTATCGTATGGCAATCATTTCAATCCGTAAACAATATCCGGGTCATGCCAAGCGTGTCATGATGGGAGCATGGTCATTCCTTCGCCAATTTATGTACACCAAATTTATTGTTGTGGTTGATGAGGATGTCAATTGCCGTAATTGGCAGGATGTTATTTGGGCTATTACCACACGGATGGATCCTACTCGCGATACCATGATGGTGGATAATACCCCTATCGATTACCTTGACTTTGCATCACCCGTTGCCGGTTTAGGATCGAAAATGGGTTTAGATGCCACCAATAAATGGCCAGGCGAAACCACCAGAGAATGGGGTACTCCCATTGTGATGGATGAGACAACAAAACAAAGAATCGACCAAATTTGGGATGATCTCGGCATAGAAGATGTGCCAACATTGTAACCATAGTGATCCGGTTAGGTCGTAAATAGCTATAATTAACTGATTGATAAAAAATTATAAAAGGGTTTAAAGGACGTTAGATGAAAACCATTCGTTGTCAGATTGAAAAAGTCACCCCGTTTAATGACGCTGTATATCAAGTGTTCCTTAAACCCGAAGCAGCCTTTGATTTTAAAGCTGGCCAATACTTATCTGTGGTCATGGGTGAAAAAGACAAACGTCCTTTTTCCATTGCTTCTGCCCCAAATGCTGCCTTAATAGAATTGCATATTGGTGCTGCTGTGAGTGAAAGTTATCCCATGCAAGTCGTTGAACGACTACAAACGGCAAGCCATATTGATATTGAAGCACCTGCTGGCGACGCATTTTTACGTAGCGAAAGCCACAGACCGCGGATCTTAATTGCGGGTGGTACTGGATTTTCATATATCAAAAGTATCGTTGAAGCACAGATTGCCAACGGCGAAACCATTCAGACTAAATTGTATTGGGGCTGCCGTAACGAAGAAGCCATGTACTATCAAGACATCGCCCGTCAATGGCATGCCGAGCATTCTTGGTTAGAGTTTATTCCAGTAGTAGAACTTGCTGACGGTAACTGGGAAGGTAAAAAAGCCAATTTACTCGAGCAGATTAAGCAGGACTTTGTCAGTTTGAATGGCTACGACATCTACATTGCTGGCCGTTTTGATATGGTTGGCACGGCACGAGAATTGTTCCGTGAGCTTGGGATTGAAGAAGCCCATTTGTATGGTGATGCTTTCGCATTTATAAAATAGGCTTAATTTCAATACCAGCATTTATGCAAAATTGAATCCATAGCTCAATACTAAAACCGACATAGATGTCGGTTTTTTTATTGCCAAATTAAATATTTATTTAATCTCTGGTAATGATAATAGCTATTTACTAATATGATCTATATCTTGATATCCACTATAATTGTGAGGAAAGCAGCACAATGACTTTCCCGTTAAAAGTCGAACAATAATGGAAGTATGCCCATGAGACACAAGGACGTAATCGATAAAGAAGTCAGTCTTAATGCTAATGACGAGCTGGTATCAATTACAGACAAACGCGGCATCATTACTTACGCCAATGAGACGTTCATTAAAATCTCAGGGTTCAGTGAGCAAGAACTCGTCACTCATAATCACAATATTGTCAGACATCCCGACATGCCAGCAGAAGCTTTCAAAGAATTATGGGATAAACTCAAAGCTGGTGAATCGTGGCGTGGAATTGTTAAAAATCGCTGTAAAGATGGAAGCTACTATTGGGTTGATGCCTTTGTCTCTCCCCTGTATGAAAAGGGCCAAATTACTGGATACCAATCGGTACGCATTAAAGCAAAGCCTGAATACATTACTAATGCCCAAAAACTTTACAGCCAAATAAAACAAGGAAAAACGGCCAGTTATGTCATGACTAGCCAACATAAACGCTGGTTAGGCGCGTCAATAACCTTGGCTGCAATCATTGGCTGTGGTGTAGTTTTTAATTGGACCATGGCAGCAGTGATCTTCTCTTTAGCACTGGTTAATACACTATTATTTACCAAAGAACTCTTTTCACTGCCGAATAAGATCAACCAATATCAACAACAATATGATTCAGTTAGTCGATTAGTCTATTGTGGTAACGACAGTATTTCAGTATTGGAATTTCAACAGGTTCTGAATCAGGCGAAAATGCAAGGGGTACTTGGCCGCTCACAAGATCAAGGTAACAACTTACATCATATCGCCAATGAACTGGTTCATTCTGCTCAAGAAGCTAATCATAGTATTGAGCAACAAAAAAATAAAATTGATGAAATCGCCAGCGCAATTGAAGCGATGAACTCCTCTGTTGCAGAGATAGCCCAACATGCGATATCGACCTCAGATCATGTAAACAAGGCACAGCAAGTGTGTCTTGAAAGTAGAACGGAAATGCACGCTAACCGTAATAGTATTGAGCGATTAGCGACTTCAGTTTCGGCAGCGGCATCGAATGCGCACTTATTAAATAAAGAAGCAGATAATGTCTCTAATGCCATGCAAGAAATTCAAAGCATTGCTGAGCAAACTAATTTGCTTGCACTTAATGCTGCCATTGAAGCCGCACGTGCTGGCGAGCAGGGGCGTGGATTTGCCGTCGTAGCAGATGAAGTTCGAACCTTATCAAGTAGAACTCAGCTCTCAACAGAGCTCATCTCTAAAAGCGTGCAATCTATGCATGCTATGCTTATTAATTGGACCGACGAAATGCAAGCCAGTAAACTTCAGGCTGATACGTGCGCAAGGGACATAGGATTTGCCTCGACAAAATTTGAAGATATCTATCAAAGCGTGAATGAGATAAACCAATTTACACAACAAAATACTGTTGCAGCAGAGCAACAAAAACGGGTTACCGCAGAGGTAACCCATAATATCCATACGATTACAGAATTAAGCAACAGTAACTTGGCAAGCTTAAATGTGATTGAAGTTGCTGCATTAAATATTAAAACTCACGCAGATAAAGCCAAAGAACTCCGCCACACTTTCAGAGTATAAAAAATGATTGCCTACTGCAAAAAACATTAGGCAATTTTTTGTATTCTGCTGATCAATTCTTTAAAATTAGCCCACATTATTTTTCGCAGGTAAGCCCATGCAACTCAGCCAATTAACTCAACCGATTTACGATCACTTATACCGCGACATCTTTGAGTTTCGCAGCACATTTGACTTACCCGTCAACGACGAGACCAGTCTTGATCACAAAGCAGACACTTTGCATACATCACTGATTATCGAAGAAATGACCGAGCTTGCCGAAGCGGATTCTCGTATTGAACAAGCTGATGCTATTGTTGATTCTGTCTACGTGTTAATGGGCCGTTTAGTGCACTTAGGAGCGGCTCAGGTAAGCGATCGTTTAGAGATAAGCTATCTTGTCGATTTATTGCTTAACGTGGCTAAGAACCGTGAAATAGACTTTATTAAATGTTGGAATGAAGTGCATTCAAGCAACATGAGCAAAGTGTGCCGCAACCAGCAAGAATTAGCTGAAACCATTGCCCACTATGCCAAACAAGGTGTTGAAATTGTTGGTAGTACTAAAGGTGAGTTTATTATCGCTAAATGCGCTAAAGACGTTGATATGGCCGGTAAAGTGGTTCGTCAAGGTAAGGTATTAAAGTCAGTTTATTACCGCCCGGCTGACTTAACCACATTAGTGCGAGACTAATCGACAAATTAGCTCGTGGGCTTAGTTCGCCAGTACTGATTTACTCACAAAAAAATGCGCTTTCATCAGCGCATTTTTTATGTGTTTTTGAAGATTACTCAGCCACAGTAACTCTACTATTGTTAAGCGCCTGAATGAACCGCTGCGGACTATCCACACTCAAATACACCGTTTTCATGGGTTCAGGTAACTGACCCATACCACCATGATAAATAACCGCACGGTTTAGAGTAATAATGACATTACATTGTCCGCGGCCAATCATAATCGTTTCTGCTTGATCTTTATTTAATTCGATTGATTCTTGATGTGCCACACTGGCTATATCGGCCATGCTTACCACCATAAATCCCCACAAGGAGTTATTGATAACTAGGTTGTCTCGCATAAAATATAAAGAGTAATAGCGTGACAGTCGATGGTTAGCCACGATAGACATCAAGGTATAGGCAATGATGCTTGAGACAATAATCGCCACCCACTCACTCCACGATGCCAGTAATACGTAACTCAGACTCGACGCTCCAACACAACCGATAAGCATTAACCACACATGCCAGCGTGTAGCGCTAACAAGATTGATATTGGCAATTACTGGTGGATGATGACGTGAAAACCATGGGATAGAATAAAACCAGTTAGTCGCTTCACTGGCCATAATAAGCGCGATAGTTAAGCTTTTATCATCACCATCTCGATAGGTTTCCACCGCACCGACTCGAGGATCGCCCTTTAACTTTCGTACCTTAATCAAGCCACGAGCTACGCTGACAATTAAGTACAGTTGGATCACTAATAACACGGCAATAATTGGGTAGCGCAGCCAGGCCACAAACTCAAAGTAATGGGCAATTTCTGCAGGAAAACTTAGCCGTGCAACCAAGCTGCTTAAACTGAAAATAACAATTATTTTCCACAGTTTCTGAGCGCCCATTTTAATAATGCAATACCAATAACACAGTGGTAGCAACACAAAATAAAGCGCTGAAATAATACCCAGCATCAACTTGTCAGCATGGCTCGTTAACGACTCTGGGGTTAACTGAACGCCTAAGAAAAAACTGCATAGCATTAACACTAAAAAAACTAACCGATACTTAACTGTTGCTCTCATTCAATACTCATCCTTGGGTAATCTCAGTTTAATTAATGCTGCACTGTAGAAATTGATATGGGGGTAAATAAAAATAAAACAAGTTATTAACATATCAGCAAAAATGCATTGTACGCAGATTGATTGCCACAAAAATGGTTACAGGAAATGATTACAGGATATAAAGGATCGACAGTGGACTTAGCTAGATGCTTCGTTTAAACAGCCAAGATAAACCGTGTATTGCCGTGGTTGGAAAAGCCATTGAATGGTCCGCTTCAGGGATAAGCAAAAATTTAAGCTGTAATGTACCTGCTTGAGCAGAAGGGTGAGATTGGAGTAGTTTAAAAAAAGCGCGCGCATCGGTAACCATCTGATGACCATCATGGGTGTAAGGTGGTTTTTCTAATTCGCCAATGCCAATAAACACCTTGGCAGATATTGCTGGCGTTTGCTGGAAACGCTGAGCAAACTGCTGCAATAATTGTTTATTATCGAACCATAGAGATGGGCTACCCAACACGTAATACGCAAATAGCTTTGGCTGTTCTAATAAAATATATGCGCCGAGTAACCCGCCTAACGAATTACCCACAAAGGTGTTTTGTTGGGTGTCGACTCGATAGTTTTTTTCAATAAAGGGCATAACAACCTGGCTGATAAAGGCAACGTGGCGCTTAGCCTCGCCAGTAGGTAGTTTCCAACTCGCATCGTGACTTGGGGTATAGTCGCGGATCCGACTCGCCGAACCTTTACTTGGCCTCTGATAGCCAATAGCGACCAAAATAGCTTGCTGCATCATATTGGTGTTCATTGGAAATCGCGTCGCACCAGACACCACTTGCAAGCTATACATAGAATCCGTCATATAGACGACAGGGTAACGATGAGTACTATTGTGGCGATAATCTTTTGGCAATTTGATCATCACTTGATAGTGGCGATCACCATCTTCAAGCACAAATTGACGGGTACGAGGAATATTAACTAGCGCAGCAGAAGAATGCACATCAGCAGTGTTGTTTGGTAAGCCAGCCAGTACAGCATCATTGTGAGTTGACGCACTGGCGAGGGATAACCAACAACACATTATCGCGACGATTAACCAAACAGTTGTTTTCATGCATCCCTGCCACAAGATAATAAACCACAAACCTTAAATCATATAATCCAGTGCAAGTGCAATAAACACTACCATGCCTGCCCAGTTATTATTTAAAAAGGCTTTAAAACATGGTGCACGTTCACGACCAAAGATTAATCGTTGCTGGTACACACCAAACCCAATGAAGCTGATAATGCCCAAGCCATAAATAACTCCACGATCGGCCACCAGCCCAGCCATAACAAAACACCCTAGGGCAGCAAGTTGAAATATGCCGATAATCTGTCGATCAAAGCGACCAAACAAGATGGCGGTTGATTTAATGCCGACTTTTAAGTCATCGTCACGATCGACTATGGCATACATAGTGTCGTACGCTACCGTCCAACACCAATTCGCCATAAATAACCACCAAGCTTCCACTGGCACTTCACCAAGTTGAGCGGCATAGGCCATCGGAATAGACCAACTCCACACAATACCTAAAAACATCTGTGGCATGTTGGTCACCCGTTTCATAAACGGATACATCACTGTTAGCACAATCCCGACCACAGATAACTGCACGACTAATGGATTGAGTAATAACACTAAGCTAAACGCAACCAAACCTAAGACAGTAAATAAGCTCAGCGCCTCTTTAACAGACACTTCGCCCGATACTAAAGGACGCATACTGGTGCGCTCAACATGAGCATCTAAATTGCGATCAGCAAAATCATTAATAATGCAGCCATTAGCACGCATAATGACTACGCCAACCACGAAAATCACCAGTACCTTAGTATCTGGTAACCCTTGAGCAGCTAACACTAAGGCCATTAAACATGGCCAGAGCAGAAGTAAGGTGCCAATAGGTCTATCAATCCGCATCAGTCGCGCATAAGCATGCAGCTTGTCTTGCAATAACATTGGTTTCATCTCTCCCTGATTTTGCCAGCGAAACACCTTAACAACGCTCTAATTTTGCTAATGACACTAACAGCCATTTACTGCCAAAATCGACAAAATTAACTTGTACACGGCCCTTTTCACCAGAACCTTCAAAGCTAGTCACAACCCCTTCGCCAAACTTAAAGTGCTTCACTTTAGAACCCACTTTATGGCCTGTGTCATTAAAACCATGAGGTTTTTTAGTCACAGTAACCGCAGCTGCACGAGCAGGGAAACGCTGACTAATTGATGGCGTGACCTGCGCACGAATGCGAATTTGTTCAACAAACTTTTCAGGAATCTCATTAATGAACCGCGATGGGCTGGCATAATCTTCACGACCGTAAATACGACGAGATTCAGCATAACTGATATACAGTTTTTGCATGGCACGGGTCATACCGACATAACACAAACGGCGTTCTTCATCTAAACGATCGCCTTCGTCTAACGCCATCTTGCTCGGGAATAATCCTTCTTCAACGCCCGCCATAAACACCATTGGAAACTCAAGTCCTTTAGCAGAATGCAAAGTCATTAACTGAACTGCATCGGTAAAGGCGTCAGCCTGACCTTCGCCAGCTTCTAATGCAGCATGAGACAAAAAGGCATTTAACTCGCCCATGTCTTCAAGCTCTTCAGGCATTTCGAAACTGCGCGCGGCGGTGACTAATTCATTTAAGTTTTCAATTCGCGCTTGGGCTTTCTCGCCTTTTTCAGCCTCGTACATGGTACGCAAGCCAGAACGATCAATCACGCTATCTGCCATACGGTACAGCAACATATCTGCCGTATCCGTACGCATTGCAATAATCAGTTCCATAAAGCCATTGATGGCATTAGCCGCACGTCCAGCAAGGACCTTTTCTTCAATTAAACTCACGCAAGCTTGCCACAGAGTCAGCTCATGCTGTCTTGCGGTTGAGCGGATAATATCCAAAGTACGATCGCCGATACCACGAGCTGGGGTATTCACCACACGCTCAAATGCCGCATCATCATTTTGGTTATTAATCAGACGCATATAGCCCATCGCATCTTTAATTTCTTGGCGCTCGAAAAAGCGTAAACCACCGTAAATACGGTACGCTAACCCTTTGTGTAAAAAAGCCTCTTCTAATACCCGCGATTGCGCATTTGAACGATATAAAATAGCGCATTCGCTCAAACTACCGCCTTTGTCATGCCAGTCGCTAATGCGACCGACAATAAACTTGGCTTCATCCATCTCATTAAAGGCGCAATAAACCGAAATCGGCTCACCATCTTTATCTTCAGTCCATAACTCTTTGCCCAGACGGTCAGGGTTATTAGAGATAACCGCGTTAGAAGCATTCAAAATATTCGCGGTTGAACGATAATTTTGCTCTAAACGAATGGTAGTCGCACCGGAAAAATCTTTTAAGAAACGATGTAAGTTTTCTATTTGCGCACCACGCCAGCCGTAAATTGACTGATCGTCATCACCAACTATCATCACATTGGCAGTATTACCGGCTAACACCCGGATCCACGCATATTGAATCGCGTTAGTATCTTGAAACTCATCGACTAAAATATGACGGAAGCGCTCTTGGTAATGGGCCAGTAAGTGTGGCTTATTGAGCCATAACTCGTGAGCACGCAATAAAATCTCAGCAAAGTCGACCAAGCCCGCGCGATCGCAAGACTCTTGGTAAACCTTATAAATATTCAGTAAATTTTGCTCAATCGGAAAACCACCCGCATCAATATGCTTAGGGCGTAAACCTTGGTCTTTTTTACCGTTAATATAGCCTTGGGCCTGACGAGGAGGATATTGCTTCTCGTCTAAATTAAGGCTTTTAAGAATACGTTTTAATAAACGCAACTGATCGTCTGAATCGATAATCTGAAAGCTTTGCGGTAAGTTGGCATCTTGATAGTGAGTGCGAAGTAAGCGGTGAGCTAAACCGTGGAATGTACCTATCCACATGCGCCCCATGTTTGTGCCCACAACCTTTTCAACCCGTTCACGCATTTCTGCCGCGGCTTTATTGGTAAAGGTCACTGCCAAAATAGAATATGGACTTTGTTGTTCTACTTGCATTAACCACGCAATACGATGAGTTAATACACGGGTTTTACCGCTACCGGCACCCGCTAACACCAACATATTTGAAAGTGGCGCGCCGACTGCCTCACGCTGCTTATCGTTTAGGCCGTCTAATAATGATGATACGTCCATTCTTCCTCCCAGAAATCTGCGGGACATTATATCTTAAATAGCGGCTTAATGGCGTGCAATACTTCAGCTATTTTATAACAACAATTCACTGCTCTAGCTGAGATAATCTAGTCAGCGGAGTAATATCAAAGCCACTAAAATCATCGGGTTGTGATGTTTAACTGCGACAATGAGGCCTAAATTGACAAAGTCGTAAGCGAAAATTACTATACAAATAAAGGTGTTAATTAATTTTAGTATTAGCCAATAGCTCTGATAGTTGCTAAAACGCACTAATGGATAACTAAAAACAGTAGATTGATTTTTTATACTTGTGGTAAATAAGCTGGGTAATTGTGCTTGTTTAGGATCTATTTATTTTAAGTAACCTGTTTACTATTCTTGTTAATACTCAAGCCGATTAAAAATGCATTTATTACCCACAGCATGCGCTGTATAGGTTGTCATATTGGATATCAAAGATTTAGAGTTATTCATTGCGGTAGCAAAGTTAGGCAGTTTTTCTAAAGCTGCAAAATCATTTGATACTCGCAGAGCATTAGTCAGTCGTCGTATTGGGGAAATAGAAAAACAGCTCGGGGCACCTTTATTTACCCGCACCACAAGAGTAATGACTTTAACCACCGCGGGTCGGCAATACCTTGCTCAAATCGAACCTTTAGTGAATCAATTAAATCATGCTGGTTATGTGTTCAAACATCGTCATGATGAAGTGCAAGGCAAGTTGCGCATTGGCTTACTGCCGTTTGTCGACAAGCTTATGGATAAATATATCGCTCGTTTCATTCATGCTTATCCGCAAGTGCAATTAGAAGTATTAATTGTCTCCGGTGGCAGCAAAGAGCTCAATCGCTTAGGACTCGATGTGATTATTGATGCTAATGAGGTCAATGGGGCCAACCTTGCGGTTCATAAACTGACAACCTTTGAGCGTAAAATCTATGCTAGCCCAGGTTATTTAGAAAAATCATCACTGATAGAGAATACCGATGATCTGCAATACCACTCTTTATTGGGCTTTAGAGATGCCCATGGCCAACTTGAGCAAACTTGGCATTTTCAACACGCTAATGTGCCCACGCACTACAAAGTTATTTGCAGTGATTTTAACTCCCTGTATCACTTCTGTTTAGCGGGAGCGGGTATCGCATTGTTGCCACATGTGATCGCGGATGAAGCTGTCGAGCTGGGGCAATTGATTAACATTTTACCGCAACACAGCATCGGCTTTGCTGATATCAGCTTGGTATACTCCACCAAAAGCCCTCAATCTTCCGTGGCCAAAGCCTTTTGCGAACATTTGTTTACCGAGATGGCGGCGAGTTAGAGTGCTAAACAACTCACGGTAATATGTAATAAGCCATAAAAAAGGTTAGCGAATTTGCTAACCTTTTTTGTGTCAATGTTCACTGCCCTGCGATCAACAGCGCTTAACCGAGATCACTATTTCTGATCGTCTTTCAAGCCAATACTGTCCATCCAGTATTCAAAATTCACTAAGTTACCCGGTAACACAATGCGGCTATCAGGTTTGCTTAAGCCATCGAGTTGTCTCATATATTGCTCACCGAGTTGCATCCGCAAAGCACTTTGCCCACCTTCAGATGAAATCACCACAGCTAAGCGCTCAATTGATTCAGCCGTCGCTTTAGCTAACGTCAAAATCTCTTGAGCTTTACCTTCGGCCTCATTGATACGGCGTTGCATTTCACCTTCAGAGCGGTTAATGGTTTCCGCCATCACACCTTCTGAACGGTTAATTTTGCTTTGCTTATCACCTTCACTTTTAGCCAGCAATGCCCGACGCTCACGTTCGGCATTCACCTGCATTTCCATGGCATTTTTAACCGTTTCAGGTGGGGTAATATTTTTAATCTCATAACGGTGAACGCGAATCCCCCACATAGAACCAGCTTCATCGAGCACTTCCACCACTTTAGCTGAAATCACATCACGCTCTTCAAAGGTGCGATCAAGATCTAGAGTTCCGATCACTGAACGTGTTGTTGTTTGGGCTAGCTGAATAGCAGCATAACGGTAATCAGTAATGCCATAACTGGCTTTAACGGGATCGGTAACCGAAATATAAATCACCCCATCCACTTCAACATTCACTTCATCACTGGAAAAACACTCTTGCGGCGGTACATCAATGGTTTCTTCCTTTAAGTCGTGGATATAAGCCACTTTATCAAAGAAGGGGATCAGAGCATGGAAGCCTGCATCTAAAGTACTGTGATATTTACCTAAACGCTCAACAATATAAGCTGATTTTGTCGGAACCAGGCAAATAGATTGAAATAATTTCAGCACAAAGATAGCAAAAATAATGCCCCAAATCGCCATCACGATAAGATCGGTATCAATTCCATTAAACGACATTAGCGTGCTCCTTTTTCTGATGAATTGGATACGGCATGAGTCACTTGTTCCATGCCTTCAAAAAAGCCTTCTAACTTAGCCATTTCTGCAGGCACCACTGAGACTTGAGCTTCAGATAAAATCTTACCAACTTGACCAATAAACTGCTCTTTTAACAGCATATTCATTGCATCATTGCCACCATTAACCGTTAAAGATTTACAGATCATTTCCATGCCTTCAGCCTTGGCATTAGCAATAATCGAAATTTCTTGTCCGGTACCTAAAGCCTCATTAATACGTTTCTGTTTTTGACCTTCAGATAAATTAATCGCTTCTTGGCGTTCACCTTGCGACATATTAATCATTGCCGCTTTTTCAGCATTGGCTAAGGTGATTTCAGCTCGCTTACGACGCTCAGCTTCCATTTGTTTTTCAAGGGTATGAATCACTTTTTGCGAAGGTGAGATATTCTTTATTTCATAGCGTAAGACTTTGATCCCCCAAGGATCGGATGCTTTATCAATTTCACGCACAATCGATTCATTTAAACTGTCACGCTCTGAAAACGTTTGTGTCAATGTCAGCTTACCAATTTCTGAACGCATAGTGGTTTGCGCTAAGTTAACTGCTGCACGGCGATAATTTTCAATACCATAACTGGCAAGCTTACCGTCCATCACCTTAAGGTAGACCAAGCCATCAACCTCTAATTGGGTGTTATCTTTTGAAATACAACTTTGTGGTGGCACATCAAGCACTTCTTCACGCGTGTCGTGTCGATAAGCAACGCGATCGACAAACGGAACAAGAAAATGAAACCCTGGCTCGAGTACGGTACGGAACTTACCTAAACGCTCAATGACATGTACTTCTCGCATTGGCACGATTAACATTAATTTGTACAAAATGAATAATACAAATAAAAAAACAATGGTTAACACAAACATATCTGCTCCCTTTTAATCTGACTTTCCTAGATGACGCTTAATAGCTATCACAGCACTATATTATTAGTTTATTAAATAAAAATGTTGGTTAAGTACAAATCACAATACTCAAAATCACTATACTGAATCAATTATAGGCTCAACAACAAAAGCAATATTATCCCGACAAATAATCCTAACTTTGGTGCCCTTTTTTATCAGAGTACCATCACCTAATGCAGTCCAATTAGAGCCTAAGCAGCTAATTCTACCGGTCTTTTGACCTGGGCCTATGGCTTGCTTTACGATAGCGACCTGGTTATAGAGGTCCACTTCTTCGTCGGTATTATCCACATGAGAATCCCCTCCGACCAAACGTTGGGTCACATGACGAAAACTCAATAACAGCACCATAGAGGCCATAAACCATAGTGTCAGACTTTGCACCATGCCTTCGACAATACCAATAGCCAGTGCTGATGCGACGATAACACAAGCCGCACCCAATAAAATAACAATGCCCCCAGGAATGACAATTTCCGAGAGCATTAATAACAGCCCAAGTACTAGCCAGACTGCAATGGGATTTGAAAGTTCCATATTATCCTCCATACAATGAGAATGACCTTAAATTTACTATAACAGCTTTATGAATCATTGCGACATATTATGTCAAATTAACTTGTTTTATTAAATATGATACGCACCTTATCAACTCAACATTGCCTGCAGATAAACGAAAAACATTAACTTATATAGCTAGTGAATTAAGCCTCAGTGACCAGTATAAAAATAACACGTCCCCTTCACCATAACAGTGCAAACATATCATCGCTGTGTGTCACATCATATTGGCAGTGTTATTAAGCATTACATTATTATATTAACCACGAAAACAATGAAATCTGTATATTTGGCTCAGTTTTAATTGTGATTTATCACAATATTGAATATATTGCGCCCCATTGTGCACCAACAGAAATAATAGCTCACAAATTTACACTCAAGCGAGCTACAATTAACTCTAAAATGCTCCATTGTGGCGTACTTGGCCACTTAACTAACCGGAAGAAAAATGAAAAAAATCTGCCTATTAGCAACACTTATACTTTCTCAAAATGTTTTTGCTGATGATTTAGTGCAATGGTGGGATGTTAGCGCAACTGTCTTGCATGGCGAAAACTATGACTTAGCACCATCAGAAAGGCAAACCACTATTACGCTGGAAACCGCTGGCGGCTGGAAATATGGCGATTGGTTTGTCTTCCAAGATTTTATTAATTTTAATGGCAATAATAACGGTGTTGATAGCACCACTTATGGCGAAATTTCACCGCGTTTTAGTGCCAGCAAAATATTAGGTCAGCCAGTTGGCTTTGGTGCGATAAAAGATGTCTCTTTAGCACTGACTTTCGAAGAAGGTGAAGGCCCAGTTAACAGCATGCTTTATGGTATTGGTTTAGACATTGACGTACCATTTTTTAGCTACTTACAGCTAAACACCTACCGTCGTGATGCCATAAGCAATGGCAATATCAGTGATGGTTGGCAATTCACCCCGGTATTTAGAATCGACATGCCTATCGGTAATGCCAATATCATTGTTGATGGTTTTATTGATTGGGTATTTTCTGCTGACAATAACGGCTATGACGAAAACCTACACATTAATCCGCAAATAAAATATGACTTAGGCAAAAGTTTATTTGGTGATCACAAACAAAACCAGCTGCTAGTCGGTTTTGAATATGATTACTGGCAGAGTAAATATGGTGTTGCTGGTATTGATCAAAATACCTATTCAATCATTGCACAATATCATTTCTAATCCGCGTAGCAATTGATAAAAATCAGCTAACAAAAAAGGTGCCTAGGGCACCTTTTTTAATACGTATTTTTACGTAATCGCTGATTAAAAGCGTTAACTTACGCTAGCAATTTTTTCGCTGCTGCGACAACAATAGAAACAGCACTCACTTCAGTTTTCTTCATTGTTGCTTCATCAGGAATTTCTTGCTGTGTACGGTTAACAATAACACCCGCAACACATGCTGCACGCCAACCTTGAGTCGCACACATAGTAAATAGTGTCGCTGATTCCATTTCATAGTTCAGCACGCCCATTGATTGCCATTCTTTCATAGAACCAACAAAACGCTGAGTAATGCGACCAGACACAGTATCGTAACGCTCTTGACCTGGATAGAAGGTGTCAGAAGAAGCAGTGATACCAACATGTGGTTCAACACCTGCATCACGACATGCTGCTACCATAGCTGTAGTACATTCAAAGTTTGCTGCAGCTGGGAACTCAAGCGGTGCAAAATGTAAGCTCGCACCATCTAAACGTACAGAAGCTTGAGTGACAATAACATCACCTACATTGACGTTTGGTTGAATGGCGCCAGTGGTACCTACGCGCAAGAATGTTCTTACACCTAGTTGTGCTAATTCTTCAACTGCAATAGACGTTGATGGTCCGCCGATACCTGTTGAACAAACAACCACAGCTTTGCCATCGATATAAGCTAAATAGCTAGTATATTCACGATGACTTGCTAAGAATGTTGCATTGTCCATTAGCTCGGCAATTCGCTTAACACGCTCTGGATCACCAGGAACGATTGCTAAGGTTGCGCCATCTAACATTTTTTTAGTTAATCCTAAGTGAAATACATCGGACATTATGAAAACCCCTTTCATTTTTGAATATTAAATTCTTATATCACAGACTTTAACCTAGTCTTTCGAACGATAAGGTTAACTTGATCACATATAAATTCATAATAGATAATATTGATTCGTTAAATTATTACTAATAAATGACCATAACCCACCAAATACATGGACTTCAGCATAATGGAGGACAGGCATAAACAACAATCTATTTATCTAACCCAAAAAGCATTAACGTGATTTACATCAAGTTAACCTAACAGCAATGATTCTAGGCTGAAGCTAACCACCATCACAAAGTGTCACGCGCATACAATAGTCGCTTTAATATATGCCATCTTTGGAAGAGCTGTTGATACTGCTGCAGGGACTCATGATTTTATACAATCAATGTCAATTACCATAATGCCATTAATTTTTTCGATATGAGATCGGCATTGTCAACTTAACTTATAAGGAGTCACGTATGTTTCCAGAGTACCGAGATTTAATTACAACACTTAAAACAACTGATAATCATTTTTTAAAAAAATTTAATGAACATAATCAGCTTGATGCAGAAATTACCGAATTAGAAAAACACAGTAGCAGCGATGCTACACCAGAGCTAAAACTAATGAAAACTAAGCGATTACATCTTAAAGAACAAATATTTGAGATGTTAAAAAGCCATCAGGAATAAAACTAAGTTCAGGTCACAGATAAAAATAAAGGACGCACTAGCGTCCTTTTGTCTTACAAAGAATGATATCTAAAACCAATCAGTTAAAGGTAATAATCTTTAAGTGGCGGAAAACCGTTAAAACAGACTGCCGAGTATGTGGTGGTGTAAGCACCTGCAGTTAACCAATACATGCGGTCACCAATAGCAAGATCAACCGGTAAACCATAACTGTAATGCTCGTACATAATATCAGCGCTATCACAGGTTGGTCCGGCAATCACACACTTATCTAACTCCCCTCTGCGGTCAGTGTAGATAGGGAATTTAATGGCTTCGTCCATGGTTTCAATTAAACCAGAGAATTTACCCACATCAGTAAATACCCAACGCTCTAAAGCGGTGTGCGACTTACGTGAAATCAACACCACTTCAGACACCAATACGCCGGCATTTGAAAGTAATGAACGACCCGGTTCTAAAATGATTTCAGGCAATTCATCACCAAAATCTTCTTCTAGGAAATGCTTAATCTGCTGTGCATAAATGCCTAACTCATTAGTTTTATCCATGTAGTTAGCAGGAAAACCACCACCTAAGTTAATCATTTTAAGTACGATGCCATGTTCTTCTTTTAAACGGTCATAGATACTTTTTACTTTGCCGATAGCAGAATCCCACGCACCGATATCACGTTGTTGTGAACCTACATGGAACGAAATACCATGAGGTTGTAAGCCTAACTCTTTTGCTAACACTAATAAGTCATAAGCCATTTCATTTTGGCAACCAAACTTACGCGATAAAGGCCAGTCAGCGGTGTGGGTACCTTCAGTTAAAATACGTACATATACTTTTGAACCTGGGGCTTCTTCAGCAATCATACGTAAATCAGCTTCAGAATCTGAAGCGAACATACGAACGCCTTGCTTATAGAAAGAGCGAACATCTACACGTTTCTTAATAGTGTTGCCGTAGCTAACACGATCAGTAGAAACGCCTATCGACGTCACCATTTCAAGTTCGTAAATGGATGCAATATCAAAGTTTGAACCTTTATCTCGCAATAAAGTTAAAATCTCTTTGGCCGGATTTGCCTTAACCGCATAATAAATATTTGCGAAAGGAAAATTGGTAACCATATCATCGTATTGTTTCGCAACGATTTGGGTGTCAATAACGACAAATGGCGTTGGCTTATCTTCAGCAAATGCCTTAATGCGGTCAAACGTGTCCTTGTCATAATAATCTGCAACATCAATCGATTGAAATTGGCTCATTAGGCCAGTGCCTCCTGTTAGTTGGGCGAAAAAAGTGTCAATGCTATTGTGTAAAAACATGCGCAGTAAACGATATTTCTAATCATTACGCAACGAATTTTTATGCAGGAAGTGTAGTTTTTTATTCTTTAAAGCAATTTAATCAAAATGTCTAAATTGCCAACCCACTTATCCGCATTATTGATTCGCTTTTGTGCCTAAAAGTATAGTCATTCGTGAAGATAATGCGCATGAAGCCGGTAAAATATTTCACTATGATGGCTTTTACACTCGCCTCAGATTTAGCCCTGAGTATGAAAAGTTGTTATTATCTAGGTTGATATCAACTCAATGATCTTCAATAAGGAACATTAAATGAACGAACCCAGTTTAGATCAAGAGCTCCAACAACTGCAAAATGTTTATAGTCTCATCACTGAGTTTGTCATTGAATATAGCTTTCAAATCGCAGGCGCAATTATTATTTTCTTATTGGGGCTTTGGCTTGCCAGTAAAGCTGCCAGCATAGTCGCCGCTCAACTGCAAAAACATAACATTGATATCACCCTCAGTAATTTTGCCTCAAACTTAGTCAGAATAATCATTATCGTAATGGTCGCGGTAATTTGTTTAGGCAAACTGGGAATTAGCGTAACACCTATGGTGGCTGCAATTGGTGCCGCCTCTCTCGGTGCTGGCTTGGCATTACAGGGCATGCTAGCTAATTATGCTGCTGGCGTTACGATTATTGTTACCCGCCCTTTTGTGGTGGGCAATACCATTGAAATTAAGGATGTTAGTGGTGTTGTTGAGACAATAAAATTAGGCCAAACCATTTTAACTAATGAAGAAGGTGAGCAGATCAGCATCCCCAACAAACATATTATTGGCGAGATTTTACATAACTCATTCGCTTATAAGCTGGTTGAGAATAAATTCAATATTGATTATCAAGCCGATGCCGATCACATTATCCAATTAATAAACGCTGTACTAGCCGCCTCACCTGCGATTTATCAAGAAAAGAAACCCTTGGTCGGCATCAATGGCTTTAATGCTATCGGTATTGAGATTGGCGTACGCTACTGGGTGCCAACACAACGTTACTATGAAGAAAAATATCACACTAACTTAGCTATTATGAAGGCGCTAACGGCAGCAAACATTACTATCCCTTGTCCTGTGAAGGAAATTCATTTACAGCGCTAGTATTAGCATTTGGGCGGTTAGTCTTCAGCGCTATGGAGGCCAGCACATAACACTTAGCCTCCCTCATTACAGCATAAGCTAACGTCTAACTAAAAGTCGCGAGGGTTACACCCAATATAACGAGTCTGCATGCTATGCAATTTTTACATCGCAGTGGTTCAGCCGGCACAAAACAGCCAATAACAGCGCCGTTATCTGAGTAAATACAACTGCACTTTTACGTTAATTCACTAACTGGATGGTTTCAAGCGTGCGGCATATTCGATGATACTGCTGCGGTATAACTCCAACAACTCGAAATTTTTTACTGCAACACCAACCTTTTGTGAGGGCTTACTCATCCATTCATCATGCAGATACACACGGTTATCTAATTTCTGAATAGTCATTCCTTCAGCGACTCCATCGGTCACGACCCGTATTGGCCCTTCTCTGAGAGTAAAAAGCGCTGGATTAATCACATAGGCAATCGCTGATGGATCGTGTACATGGCAAGCCTCGAGGCCAACTTTTTCACTGTAAAACCGTAAATAGAACCGGCTAATATCCCAAATAAACTGGCCTACCTCACCAGCATCATCGCGCAACTTATCAAGATACTCTCGGGTAAAGAAACTTTGCTCGGTGACATCTAAACCAATCACTACCACAGGCCAAGAGGCGGTTAAAACCATATCAGCCGCATGAGGGTCATCATGAATATTGGCTTCAGCAAATGGAGTCACATTGCCACTGTGATTGTTCTCACCAAAGGCCCCACCCATGATGACCACTTGTTTAACTAAATCAACAATCGTGGGATCAGCCTGAAGCGCGAGTGCAAGGTTAGTTAACGGACCGATAGCTACCAAGGTAATTTCACCTGGCTCGGCTTTTACTGTATCGATAATATATTGATATGCAGGACGAGGATCCGCTTGCCCTTCGACCTCAGAAGGAACCATGACATCACCAAAACCACCTTCGCCATGAACAACTACCGTAGGTCCTAGCGGAGATCGTACGATAGGTTTACTCGCACCTGTGACAATATCAGCCTGTAACTGATATTTTTGCTTAAGATAAAGCGCATTATGGGTCGCATTTTCAATGGTCACATTGCCATAAACCGTGGTGATCGCTTTTAGTTCAATTGCTGGATGCGCTTGGGCAAATAGAATCGCAAAAACATCATCAATACCGGGATCTGTGTCTAATATAATTTTAGTTATCATGGGGATAGCTGTCCTACTCAATTTAGGTGAATTGATTAAAATGATTTTTACTGGCTATTTGGTGATGATACTCATAGACACTTCTATGTATATCAACAAGATAGTCGACACTTTAACCCAATATAAATACACAGAGGCTCATGAGTGACTTAGCACTATACAAAAATCATCATGATGTAAGTGTGATATCGCCTAAACTTGCAACTAAAAGTGCCCTCAGTTATGCGCTTACATTCATATTTAATCACTCATTTATTCATTCGCTAAAAACCATAAGTAAGTTCATTAATAAATCGAATGTCATAAGGTGATGCACTAACACGATTAGTTAAGGGTTTTGCTTCTATCATCAATTTAAGCCACGACTAAAAGTAAAGCGTGCTTGACATTTATTGTGAGGTTGCGTTAACTTAAGTCAAGCTTACTTTACTTAATGACAAACAAACACGACCAAAGGAGTATTAATCATGTCATCACAATCAGATCCACGAGACTGGAAAAACGCCAACAAACAAAACACTGCTCGCTTAGCAAAGTGGACCTTCGCTTGGGTGATCACTATGGCCATAGCAAACTTTGGCCCAATATATCTGTGGCAACAACAAGCCATCACAGCTCTGGCCATTGGGATTAACTTTATAATTGGTATTGGGATGATTATGGCCAACCGCCGCCAACTACTTGGCCTAGATGAGCTACAGCAAAAAATTCAATTACATGCGATGGGACTCAGTCTAGGGGTGGGGTTAATAGTTGGTTTAAGCTACTCAAATTTAGACACCACTAACCTAATAAGCGGTCATGCTGAGATTTCACATTTGGTCATTATCATGAGCCTAAGCTATTTAGTTGGCATAATTCTAGGTCATAGGAAGTACCAATGAAAAATCGCTTAAAAGTGCTCCGAGCAGAGCAAGGCTTTACCCAAGCACAGCTAGCTGATTTACTTAATGTTTCTAGGCAAACCATTAATGCGATCGAAACCGGTAAGTTTGATCCCAGTTTACCATTAGCCTTTAAAGCAGCCAGATTGTTTAACTTACCCATTGAAAGCATTTTTGAAGACGAAGTCTAGCTAGTAGCATTAGAAATAAACATTATAAAATACCCATATTATGCAAAATCAAACTTGTGCTTAACAGAGGATATTTTAGGCTTTATTGAGTTAAGTTGGATTCATAAAACCGCATGAAAGACAGAGATAAAATTAGCATTGTGACGCTAATTAAGCTTATTGAACGCTAATATTTAACTCTTCGGTTATGGATTAACGTCATTTTATTGGGTATGTGAACATCATTAAAACAGTGGGCAAACAACTAGAGAGGTAAGACAACTCACCCTTAACGTTAACTGAGTTTGACTATTTAGCCTGTATATTTCAAACGTAAAATAGGCCTTTTATATTAAAAAGGCCACTGTGACGCTTAAGAGGAATAATCCATATTCTCTACAATACATGTTAAACACCCCAGCGGTCGATTCAACTCAAGCATTGACCAGATTTACAGTATTAACCCTAAAAGCCCTACTCACTGATATAAGATTAATCTCCTTTACGTCAGCGCAGGTTTGGTTTTTGGTTTGAGAAGACCAATGCCAAAGGCGGCCATTGCCACTGCTATGATGGCATTAAGGTAGTTGAAAAAAGCATAGGGTGCGTAGTCAAGTACGTTTACCCCTAGAGTGGCAGTATAAAAGGCACCGGCCGTGGTCCACGGAATAAGGCCTGTGGTCATAGTGGCCCCTTCTTCTACTGAGCGCGAAAGAATGGCTGCCTCTACATTTTGTTGCTCATATTTGGGCTTAAACAGTTGGCAACTTAGAATAATCGAAATATAAGCCTCACCCATAGCAATGTTACCTAAGAAGCCGGACATAATCGTCGTCGCAATAAGGGTGGCGGTGCGCTGCACTCTTTTTATAATACCGGCTAATAGTGCGCTGAGAAATCCCGCGCCGTGCAAAATTCCGCCTAGCGCGATAGCCATTAACGCCAGCAGTAAGGTCCAGCTCATGCTGCTAATGCCACCGCGACCAAGCAAAGCATCTAAACTGGCAATACCGGTTGATTCGGGCGTATTTTCCCACAGCGCATTTAGCACAGAGATAGCACTTTGTTGCTGATAAAAAATCGCAATTAACACAGCAAGTATAATACTGCATGACATAGTCACTTCAGCGGGCACTTTTTTAATGCTCAGTACCGCGAGTAAAATCAGGGGTAATAAGGTGATCAGCGGCGTAAGGCTGTAATTGTTAGCAAGTGCTGTTTGAATTGAAGTGACCTCTGCCAAGTCTAGATTTTGCTCGCCATAGTTCAATCCGATCACTAAAAATATTAAGAAAGTGAGGATAAAGGTCGGCGTTGTGGTGAACAGCATGGCATAAATATGTCGATAAAGATCGGTGCCAGCACTCATAGCGGCGAGGTTTGTGGTATCTGAAATCGGCGACATTTTATCGCCGAAGGTGGCACCGCAGACAATCATACCTGCAACCAAAGGCAGGGGAATATTCATGGCAGAACCGATGCCAATAAAAACCACGCCTAAGGTGCCGACGGTACCCCAAGATGTTCCAGTTGCAAGCGACATCAAGGCGCACAGTAATAAACCGACAGCCAGAAACAAACTCGGACTCAGCCAACTAAGGCCATAATAAATCAGCGTGGCGATGGTTCCACTGTGCATAAAACTGGCAATCACCATGCCGATCAATATAAATATATAGATGGCAGGCATGGCTCTGGTGAGGGCGTTAGTCATCAACTCACGTATATGTATATAGCCGTAACCAAGACTAAAAGCGTTGAGTCCTACCCACAACAGACACAGGAACATCAATGTATGCAGGCTGATCCCTAGACCAAAAAGCCCACCTGCAATAGTGATGATAATCACGCTAAAACAGATAAGAGACTGCAAAAAACTAGGGCTACGGGGTAAGTTGGGAGTGATTACAGACATTGGCACACATTATGGTAACAATTGAGATAAAGCTGAGTATATCAGTACAGATAATTGGGTAAACTATAAACAAGCAGGATATCAAAAATAAACCTTTCATCTTTTAGCCGCAATAGTTTAGCCCCGAAGCAAAAGCCAAATCAACAGATATATCATCATAGATTGCTGTACATAATCTGTTACGTCCTCTATATCTTCCACACACTCAAAAGCGGTTGTACTTGTCGGGGTGAAGATTATGCTTACGAAATAAATTTAACCTATTGCCTTAAAAAAACGTCTAGTTTTGTATAAATCACGTATCAAGTATAACCATAGACGTTTTTAATCAATATTCACATCGTAAAAATTATCCATTGGTTATCCATTGTTGCTGTATCTAATCTAGATGCGAGTGCTTTTATACCATGTGAAAGAGGCATTACCATGAATCACAACCCATCTCAGCCACTTCGCGTTACCTGGGCACTTAAAACAAGCTTTATTGCTGATGCTTTGGCTATGCCAGTGCATTGGTATTATCAACCTATGGAAATCGAGCGTGCTTTTACGGGTGGTATTCAGCGCTTCGAAGCTGCACCTGAGTTTCACCCTTCATCTATTATGTCATTGCATTCAAAACACAAAGGAGGGCGACAATCCAATGATCGGTCGTCTAAGGGACATGCAGCTCACGATCAGCCGCCGCAAGTAATTGGCGATATTATTTTAAAAGATAAGGCGCAGTTTTGGGACAAACCGAATGTGCATTATCATCAAGGCATGCAGGCGGGTGAAAATACCCTTAACGCCTATTGCGCTCGCGTACTGATGCGCACTCTGGCGAGTTCGCCACAACGCTACGACGGACAAGCATTTGTTAATGCCTACATTGACTTTATGACAATGACTCCCGCCGCTCATCCCGATACTTATGCAGAGTCCTACCATAGAGGATTTTTTGCTAACTTAGCACAGGGACGCAAGCCTGAAAATTGTGGGATGATAACTCACGACACTGCATCCATTGGTGCATTGGTAACCATAGCGCCTTTGGTGTTTTCAGAACGACTTAAGGGCATAAGCGAAGCCGAAATAAAGATTACCTGCCGAGCGCATCTGGCCTTAACCCATCCTGATGAATCCTTAATGCAGGTGTGTGATAGCTACGTACAACTCTTGTGTGCTCTGATGGAAGGGCCCGATGAGGCCAGCGCTAAAGCACTTTTACTTGAAGCAAGTAAAGGCTTAACGAGTACTCATTTAGCCGGTCTGTTAAAACGTAATGTGCCCGACAATCAGGTCGTCGGCCAAGTGTTCTCAAGGGCATGTTATATTTCAGATTCTTGGCCTGTGGTCTTGTATCTGGCCTGTAAATACCAACATGATCCTTGGCAAGCACTGCGAGTGAATACTAACTTAGGCGGCGACAACGTACATCGAGGCATAGTGCTGGGAACCTTGCTTGGATTGCAAAGCGATATTGTGGCCACCAGTTGGTTTGAACAACTGGTAGACCACAAATTGATTGCTGATGAAATTGAGGCGCTTATCAGCGTGGCAAGCGCTCCCAAACCGTAAGTTCAGACAAGGTATGCTGAAACTTGTGCTGAGTTTCACGGATCACAAACGGCACTTTGCGCGGCTCACCGATCAACTTAAAGTGGCTTGATAGTTGATCTTTCAAGCCATCTAACGTGCTGTAGTTTTCACCATCTTTTTTGAAACCCCCTATCCATTCTGCCTTGGGTGTATGTTCTTCCAGCCAAGTGTAAGGCGATGCAATAATAAGCAAACCGCCATCATTGATGCGCTGTGCCATATCCGCCAGAAAACGGCTTGGCTGGTAGAGCCTATCAATCAAATTAGCTGCTAGCACTAAATCATAAGCAGTGAATTGGGGTTTGAGGTTACAGGCATCACCTTGATGAAATGCGACACGGTTTGCATAAGCTTGCAACCCTAGTTCTTGCAGGGTTCGAGTATGATAGCTCACTAATTCGCCTTCTTCCGCTCGGGCATAACGCACTGCACCTTGCTGTGCCATTCTAGCCGCTAGGCGAGTAAAGTTGGCAGAAAAATCAATACCGTCTACTTCATCGAACTGACGCGCCAACTCAAAACTTGCTCGACCACAGGCACAGCCTAAGTCAAGGGCTTTAGCTGTGGGTTTACCCTTCATTGCCTCAAGTGCAATATCAGCTAAGGCTTTAGGGAAATTATCTACGCCATACCAGGTGTCACCAAAGTGAAACTCTGCATATTCTGACAACAACTGGTTACTTTCGTAGTAAGCCTTATGAGACGTTGCCTCCACTTCAGAGGCAATATAGCGAAATCCTGCGTGCTGCAAAAAGTGACGCCTAAATGCATAGCGTGCACTAAGGCGTGCTTCATTACCACTTGAAATCCATGAACCACCTTTGATCAGGTTGTGTTTACCATCAAAAGTTGGCGTGGTGAAATCGTCATACAATGGGTGTACTTTAAAGTTATCGAACGGGTAAATCGGCGTTTCGGTCCATTGCCATACATTGCCCACTACATCAAACCAATTACCATGTTGATAGCGCGTTACCGGGCAGCATGAGGCAAAATGGTCAAGATGCAAGTTAGCATTGGCGGCACTATTTCCCAACTCTTCGACGCCCGCTTGTGCACACAAGCGATACCATTCGTCTTCAGTTGGCATGCGAATTTGTTGCCCGGTTACTACTGTTTTCCATTCACAAAACGCTTTCGCTTCATGGTAGTTAACTTCAGCAGGCCAGTCCCAAGCCATATCAACTTCTTCCGTCATCAAGCGCAAATACCAGCCATTATGCCAACGCCAAAATGCTGGGTGTTTCGCCTCAGTAAATTGCCGCCAAGCCAGGCCTTCATCGCTCCAGAAACGATTTTGCTCATATCCACCGTCCTCAACAAACTCGAGAAACTCCTGATTACTGACTAAATATTGGCTGGCTTTAAATTCAGCGACCTCTGCCTGATGTTGGCCATATTCGTTGTCCCAGCCATAGAAAGCACTATCAAGTGATTTGCCAAGATTTACTGAGCCAGCGGCAACGCTGATAAGTTTGTTTTTTGGAGCTTGGCCAGTATCTTTGCAAGCTTGCCATTGAGGTAATGGCTGGACTTTGGCCAATTCATGTTGGCGAATGAGTACCGATGACGTCTCAAGGTGGATACGCTCATGCTCAATACCCATGACGATAGGCCACCAGGTATTGTCCCAATCAATGGGTAGCACCAGGTCCAAGGTATCAATTAAAGTTAATACTGTGGCACGTACTTTAGCGCGATAGTCTTTTACCGCAGCAACACTGGGCCAGTCATAACTGTCTTCAGACAGATCATCCCAGCTCATTTCATCAACACCCACCGCAAAAATTGATTCCATATGAGGATTAATCCTATCGGGTATCAGTTTTGCCAATAGTAGCTTGTTGATGAAAAAAGTGGCCGTATGCCCAAGATAGAAAATAAGCGGGTGGCGCAAGGGGATAGGTTTTTGATAAAAACCGGCATCATCGCGCAAACAATCAAACAGTTGCGTATAGGTATCAAAGGTGTTGGTGAAGTAAAGCGCTATTTCTTGGCGCTTATCATCCACGGTGCCACTGTTGAGTTTAGGGGTTCTGCGCAATGCTCCAGAGTCAACAAACTTTGTCGATCGTTTAGCCATTTCTTGAGCGTTTTGTATAGGTAATGTCATCGTGGAACACGTTCCCTTAATTCTTATTCTACATTTATACGAGTAACTACTGGATGAAGGGTCAATTTTTTTACTTTATATTGATATTACCCGTAAAAAAACAAAAGTTTTGCCGGCGGTTAAACGTCTCTGCCCTGCAGTTTTTTAATGGCTTCGACTAAATAATCTCGTGAACAGCCGAAATTCAAGCGAAAACAGTCTTTATCACCAAAGTCTCTGCCCGCTGATGGGCCGACACCTTTGGCTTCACACCAGGCTTGCGTATCGGTAACTTGCAACCCGCTGGCATCAACCCAGAGTAAAAAAGTTGCCGCGGGTGCGATAGCTTTTAAACCGTCGATTTTGTTAATTTCAGTGACTAAATAATCGCGATTTTCTGTTAAATAAGCCACTTGTTGTTGATGCCACTCATCACAATGTCTGAAGGCTGCATTGGTGGCAGTAAGGCCTGTCACAGTGACCGATGGCATAATTCCACGGGCGGCATGGTTAAAGGCTGCTCTTAATTTTGCGTTGGGAATAATAGCAAAAGACGTACCTAATCCCGCAATATTGAAGGTTTTACTCGCGGCCATCAATGTCACTGAATGCTCAGCCAACTCTGGGTGCGCACTGGCAGGTAAATGTGGCACGTCATCTAAAATTAAATCACAGTGTATTTCATCCGAACACAGCATGACGCCATGCTTTGTGCATATTGCTGCAATTGTGTCGAGTTCTGCTTGGTTTAAGACTGTTCCAAGCGGATTCATTGGATTACACATAATAAATAAGCTGGCTTTGGGATCCGCGGCCGCCGCTTCTAAGGCATTAAAATCGAGTGTCCAGCGCCCTGCCACTTTTATCGAACCTATACAGGTTCGGTTGAGATGATTAATACCCGCTGCAGCTAATATAGGAGGATAATTGGGTGTTTGTACGATAACCGTATCCCCTGTTTGGCAATATGCTTTAATAGCCACATTAAACGCCGGCACTATACCCGGAGTCCACACTAGCCAACTGGGATCAATCTTCCAGTTATATTGACGTTGACACCACGCCACAACGGCCTCACAGGCATCGGTATCGTGAGCCGGTGAGGTATAACCGAACAGACCATCATCAATGCGCTGATGTAAGGCAGATAAAATAGGTTCAGCACAGCGAAACTCAGTATCAGCAATCCACATAGGCAATATATCTGTACCTTTGTATTTTTCCCATTTATGGGCTTTTGACCATCTGCGGTCAGGTTTATCACTGAAATTCATTGCGGATCCTTTGATTATTCATGTGGTAGCCTACAGAAAATAGCTGACTTAGCCTGTTGCTATTAACCCTTGGTTTGGCCTTAGTTATGCTTTTACTCTACCTGTGCAGCTAGACTCGGTCCGTGAGCTGGCAAATTTAGCGGCAATTTATGCCGACGCTGAAATCGATTTGTGTCCACCGATAACGCTGAAAGCATAACCCTTATGCTCTCCACTGCAATGGCTTAACAAACTATTGAGCCTAAAAAACCTACAGAGTATATCGGTAGGTTTTTGGGGGCATTGTTATGATTTTCGAGTCAATTTATACACAGCTTCATTAAGCCAAGGCACCTGTTTATAAACAAACCTAGAGTTATCGGCCAACACGTCAGCACACTCAAGTAACTCGACCGTAAAATAAGCTGTTAAGTAGGTTTCAATCCAGGTTGGACTCACAGCAAACGGTGGTCCTTTTAGGGTTTCTTGTGGGTAATCAAGGGTAATGAGTAAACCACTAACATCAGCAGGCACTAGTGCAGCTAGTGTATGAACATACTGTTGGCGCATTTCTTCAGGCCAAGCAATCAGTGCCGCGCGATCATAAAAGCCGCTAATCGATGATGTTAACTGGGAAGGTAGAGTAAAAATATCACCTTGATATAAGGTCACTTGCTCGGCAGAGAATACCGCGTGATCATTAATACGAGACTCTTGATACACTATATCGTTATCAGTAAAAAAATCTTTTACCGCGATTAAGCTTAATTCACAGCCTAACACCGTATGACGCTGTTCGGCCAAATAAAACATATCTAACGATTTACCACATAAAGGAACAAACACCTCACTATTTTCAGGTAAGCCCAAATGCGGCCAATATTTTACTAAAAATGGGTTCACTTGGTTTAGATGAAAACCGATTTGTTGTAATTGCCATTTTTCATGCCAAAAGCTGGGTTCCATAATGCTATTCTTCAGTCAAGTTGCTAGTGTTGTGCAGGCTACTTTAAAGACTAAAAAAAAGGGATGCAACTGCCGTTACTGATTTAGCAATATGCGACCTAGGCTTTGCCGTCTAGAGTCATTTGTACTTGCCTTAACCAACGACAGTTTTCACATTGGCACTTTCTTCGCGACATATGGTGTGGGCTTAAATTAGAATCGATGTAATCAACTGCGATTAATAATTGCTGCTTTAATTCGTCGATTGACTTCAACTCAAGTGCGACCATTTCATCATTATGATTAATCCACACACATTCTTCACCCTGATGACATGTTATGCATTGCTCATCACTTTGATTAAAAAATACCGCATGAGGACAATGGGTCACTTCCATAGACTGTAAAATTCGCTGCCGAGGAAAATTAAACAACTGAATTAATTCAGCTTTATTTATATTATGCATATAACCTCTCACAAAAAACATTCATTAACTGCTGCAACCATAATACCCAGTGTTGATTCATTTTGATTTGATATAGGTCAAGGTTTACATATCGGATTTTTTTAGATAGGAAGCCGCTGTTAATCAGTTAAAAATAGCGACTGATATAGGCTCTTTGAGTGATTTGCAGCTAAAAAGGTTAAATAGACTTTATGATATATCAATGGATATCGCATGTTTTAAATAACAGCACTTGCCGTCGTAAGGTTAATCAAGGTTTAATGAGTTAACAGTCAATGGAGGCTAATCTTTGCAAACACCGCAACTGCAGCACTTTTATATTAACGAAGAGCAGTCTATCTACCTGCTAAGCGCTAATGACGCCCGTAAGCATAAAGCATGGGTTCGTCTGTGTAAGCAACAGCTCAGCAAGCTGGGATATCAACAAATTGAATTTATTGGTAAAGGCGCTTATGGTTTTGTGTTTGCAGGAGTCAATGAGTTTAACCAGTCGCATGTGTTTAAATTCTCAAGAGTAAATTTACCCCAAAGTGTTCAAGATAGGCTGGAAGAAGAAGCCTATATGCTCAGCCAAGTGCATCATCCTAACGTGCCTGGAGCAATTAAATTTGAACGCGTTGGTAAGCAGGGAATATTAGTCATGGAGCGGGCTCAAGGCGAAGATTTAGACAAAATTTGTCAGCGATTAGGTGCCTTGCCTCCAGTAATGGTGGTGAGTATTGCCAGGCAATTGGCTAATATTTTATATTATCTGCGCAAAGGCAAGCCTCTAGTACACGGCGATATTAAGCCATCGAACTTAGTTTATGATATTGAAACCGACAAGCTATCATTAATCGATTGGGGGTCTGCGGTATTTGCTCAGCGAGATGAACACAACCGCGCGGTTGATGACAATGTTATGTCTTTATTATCCAGCGATCAGCAACATACCAATGCTCGCATGGGAGATGTTTACTTTATTGGTGACGAGCAACTGAGTGGCGCATTATCAACACCAAGATTTGACGAGCAAGGCGCAGCTGCAACCCTGTATGCACTCGCCTCAGGCCAAATCAGTCGTTTCGGCACCAAAGTCATTCCAGCCACCAGCATAGGATTGCCCATAGAACTGGCAAAAACACTCGATGCAATGCTCAGTGACGATGTAGAACGGCGCAATCTTGCTGGTGATTATTTCCTCAAAAGTTTGCGTCACAGCCATAGAATGCATTTACCGATATTATCGACTCCGCCGTTAACACCCGACATTCCAGTGTGGGCTCAACCGCGCTCAAAAACGGTTGAAACCGTGAGTTATAGTTCACGAAAATCATTTTTAAAAGAGCACAATACTCAAGATCCCATTGCTAAAATGGATGATGTGCAACTGGATAAATATTATCGTAACTTTATGGCCGGTATGGCTGATACCGAAAAAGGCTTTATTGCTGCAGTAGGCCGTTTAGCACAGTATCCGATTGTCGGTGGTCTCGTGATCCATTGGCAAGAATCAGGGGTGTTTATTGACTCCAATTTAGCCATTTACGATCCCGACAGCAAAGCACCGTTAATATTAGCGGTGAATAACATGGTCACTATGGCGCGGGGAATTAAACGAATCGGAGTATTTAAAGCTTGTTTCTTCAATGCTAAAGATACCTTACATCTTGAGCGGAAAAGCACTGAGCACCAATATAAAATAACCGGTGAACTGCAAATGCCTTTTGAAGTCGGTGATGTGCCCACTTTAGAAGACAAATCTCGGCTGCATTCATATTTTGAAGACGGTAAAGATCCAGAAGAAAACTTAGAACTACCAGCTGAAATCATGACAGAACTTGGCTGGTTAAACCAAATACATCACACAGGTTGTATTATTTTTGAAGCGCTACCAAACCACTTAAAAATTCATAGCTATTTACGGTTATTAAATCCACGTAAACAAGCTTCGTTTCGGGCCTGTTTAGATCGTATTATCGCTCATGCCAATAAAATTCAAGGTCATGGTATTTCAGGCTTCATGAAACTGCCCTACAAGAATACCCGTCAATTTAGCCATATTGATCGTAAAGCAGATAACTTCTATCCTAAAAACCCTAAAAAGATTGATCATCAAGTTGCGCATAATGAGTGATGAAACTATATGCCATCATCCACTTTAATATTTTAACCACATAACAAGCATGTTTTAAAGCTGCCACAAGCTAAAACGCGACCCGATAGGGTCGCGTTTTATTAGCCGTTAAAAATATTTGCCGTAAAAATAATGGGCTATGTTAAATCGGCGAGCCAGGTGGCATGTCCACAGGCTTAGTAATAAGTCGATAACTTGAGTCATCCATACCTTTGGTTATCCCTTGAAATAACCAATCATAATGTGCTGATTGATAATCGCTACCACGATTACTGCGGCGTTTAAGCTGCTTGATAATATAATCAACTCTTGCCGCCAACTGGGCTTTCACTTCAGGGGCTGTTTTAGAATTATGATACGTCGCTAATAGGCCATCAATCACCACAGTGTTCACCCGCATTTGCTCTGCTAAGCCTTGTCCACTAGGTAAATCTTGGTACAAGGTTGCGCCAACAAGTTTATCAACTAATTTAACCACCGACAGCTGCTGACTATCACCCATATAGGCCTGACTGACTCGATTTAAACGCTCTGGCGCTAATAGTTGAGTCACAACATGACGGCTCATGACTTCAGCCATCGCAGCAGGATCGGTAATCACACCTAAGTTTGATCCAAAACTTTCACGGGTTTTAGCATAGTTTCCCGCTTTAGGTACCAAAGCTTGCAATACATTATTCGGCACTAATAAACTCTTGGTTTGCAAACTCGTCAACAAGGTATCGAGTGCAGCAAATTGCATTTCAGGGCGAATATAATTCCAACGTACACCAGCGCCGACTTGTTGATAACTGTAATCTGTTCCGCCGATCCACTTCGCTGCGGCGTCGATTTGATAACGAGTCAGCAAGTAGATAGGCACAAACACATCGGCTAATTCGCCATGGGGCTCATCGGCTAATAATGCATCTGAATTAAAATCGTCAATCGCTTTACGGCGCACGGTTTCTAAACGCACTAACTCAGCAACAGCATCGTTACCACGATCCCATAAACTGGCATATGCATTACTGGCGCTAACACTGCGAGAATCTGCTTCACCAATATAACGAAAACCTTTAGTCAAGGTCGATGTTAACAATGCATCAGTTTGTTTTATATCACCATAACCATACGCTATGGTGTATTTATCCCACTCACCAATACCTTCACGATATGGGGTGGCGATATCGATTTTATCGTTTTGAATACTGGCATATGGGTGCGGATAATCCATCACCGATGCATCATCATTTGTTGATGCGGCAAAGTTATGATCCAGTCCTAAAGTATGGCCCACCTCATGCGCGGCTAACTGACGAATACGAGCAAGTGATAATGCCATTGCCGCGTCGGCGGCGGCTTTACGATCTGGCCATCCAGCAATCAGTCCCCTAGCGATGAGGTGATCTTGGCGAACTCTCAAACTGCCTAAGGTGACATTACCTTTAATAATTTCACCCGTTCGCGGATCGGTAACCGCTGCGCCATATGACCAGCCTCGGGTGGCGCGATGTACCCATTGGATCATGTTATAACGCACATCTTGAGGGTCAGCACCTTCGGGCAGTAATTCCACCTTAAAACCATCGATAAAGCCAGCGTCAGTAAAGGCCGTTTCCCACCAGCGGGCGCCTTCGAGTAAGGCGCTGCGGATCGGCTCTGGTACACCGGGATCAAGGTAATACACAATGGGCTTAACCACTTTGCTAGGCGCATCCCCAGGCGTGACCTTCTGTAATCGGTGGCGTAATAAATGACGTTGTATCAGCGGTTGATCAACCGCAGTAGAATAATCGGCATATTGATCAGACAAATAACCGCTCATAGGATGATAATTGCGGGCTTGATAACCGGCCTCTGGCAGTTGTACAAATGAATAACGCACCCGTACAGACAGCATTTTACCGTCTGGAGTGACTTGCTCAACTTGCTTACCCGCTTTGCTAGCCGTAAAGGTTAAATTAACATCAACATCTGCATTTCGTGCAAACGATTTAATCCCTTGCGGTAAAATGACGGAACGGCTGCTGTCTAAGCTATAGGTGCCTTGATTGGTTGCCGCCAACACATCAGTTACACCATGCAAATCATTAATCACTAGGTCATTAATTGCAACGATTGCCGTTTTACCTGCCACAACTTTACCGCGCCATAAAATCGACTCAGCAAAGGCTTGTGTAACCGCTTGGCGTTCAGCGACATTATCACTAGAGGCGCGAAAATTAGGATTAAGCTGCTTTAAAATAATGAAAGGGCCGTGCTGTTCAAACTGCACCATGCGGGTTTGGCCTAATTGGCCACGATCTAAACCAATATCATTTGAACCCACACCATGAGGTAAGCTGGTCAGCAATAAAAAGGGTTGATTGAGTTTATCTGCTTGTAGGTATAACTCAGCGGATTTAGCATCGTAAAATAGATTGATAAAGCCTGTTGCAGCCTCAGCATTGTTGATTATTGTTTGGGCTGAGTCGCTAGCCGCTATTGCGGCTGTAGAAAATAATGTTGCTGGCGTAATCGCCAGCAACAGTGCCAATGAAATACTACGGCGGACCATAATTAATCTCCTTGTCGGTAATGTCCTATCGTCAAAAGACTACTCGTCTTGATGATTGTGTTTATATGTAATCCAATGCGATAAGGTTTCAAATAATTCAGTAAGCACAATTGGCTTAGTGATATGGGCATTCATGCCTGCGGCTAAACTTTTTTCTTTATCACCGGACATTGCATGGGCAGTCATGGCAATAATCGGCATTTGTTCTTTACTAAAACGTTTGCGTAATTCTGCGGTAGCGGTTAATCCATCCATTATTGGCATTTGAATGTCCATTAACACTGCATCAAACGGCTTAGAATCGATCACATCTAACGCCACTTGGCCATTATCGGCAATCACCACTTCATAACCGGCACTTTTGAGTAATTCAGATGCCACTTGTTGATTAATAAAGTTATCTTCAACCAATAGCACTAAACCGGATGCTTTAGTAGGTTCGGCTTCAATAATAACCGGCATAGCATTAAGCTTTGGCTCTTTGGCAAAAGCATTAATAATTTCATCAAACAAGGCCGAAGCTTTGAACGGTTTTTGTAATACCGCATAAACAGAATCTTTTTGTAATTCATGGTCTAATGGTTCTGCGGCATAAGCTGTCATTAAAATAATAATCGGACGTTTTTCTAAGCTGCCGTCTTCAATCATTTGATCAACGGCTTTAATCACGTCACAACCGTTCATTACTGGCATCATCCAATCTAGCAACAATAAATCGACCGGCTTTTTACGTAAAATCTCCAGAGCCTTTTGGCCGCTGTCGGCGGTATTCACTCCAAAGCTGAAATCTGTCATTAATGTAGAGTAAATCTGTAATGCACTTGGGTTGTCATCAACCACCAGTGTAGTGAGATTATTTAATTGTTCTGGCACCACTAATGGCTCGACGACTTGTTCTTCGGCAATTTCAAAGCTAATGGTAAAACTGAAGGTACTGCCCGATCCTAGCTCGGACTCTACTTGCATGGTGCCGCCCATCATCGACACTAAATGTTTACTGATCGATAAACCTAAGCCTGTGCCGCCATATTTACGTGTGGTTGAACCATCGGCTTGTGAAAAGGCATCAAACAGCATTGCTTGTTGATCTTTACTGATCCCAATACCAGTATCGCGTACCCAAAACTTCATGGTAATGCGGTCGTCACGCTCACCCACATCTTCACAACCCAGCTCAACTTCACCCGTTTGGGTAAATTTAACCGCATTAGACAATAAATTAACGATGACTTGGCCCAAACGCAGCGGATCGCCGTACAGGATAAGTCCTGCGGTGACTGGCGCATACAGCAGTAATTCAACGCCTTTTTCTTGCGCTTTCATGGCATTAATATCAATAACATGATCAAGCACTTTATCCAGCGGGAAAGCGACTCTTTCTAACTCTAATTTACCGGCTTCGATTTTAGAAAAATCTAGAATATCGTTGATAATGCGCAATAACGACTGCGCCGAGAAGCCAGCTTTATGAAGGTAATCTTGCTGTTGCGGGGTTAAATTAGTCCGTTGCGCCAACTGCAGCATGCCAATAATCGCGTTCATTGGCGTGCGAATTTCATGACTCATGTTAGCCAAAAACTCACTCTTATACATATTGGCCAATTCAGCATCTTGTTTGGCTTCGAGCAAGGCCACTTCGTTACTCTTCTGACGGGTAATGTCTTTGTGAGTACCTAGCATCCGCTTACTGCAACCGTCCTCAGAAAATTCGACTGCGCGACCTCTGGATAACACCCAGTAATACTGGCCATTTTTACCGCGCATTCTGAACTCAATTTCATAAGTACCAACCGGATCACGCACATACTGAGAGCGATATTCCTGCACCCGGTCACGATCGTCAGGATGATACAATTCATCGATTGATTCGAGTAATGGCGGAAATTCATGGGCTTGATAACCCAACATCGAATAGAAGGCCGGATTACAAATAATCTGTTCCGAATCAATGTACCAATCCCACAATCCATCTTCTACCGCATCCATAGCAAGATGATAACGTTGCTCTGACATCCGCAATTGTTCAGCTGCCTCGTACTCACGAGTAATATCACGCCAAACGGAAATCAAACCTAATAGGTCGCCACGGCGATTATAAAATGGCAGTTTAAAGGTATCGAGTAATACTGGTTTACCTTCAATATTTACCCGCTCTTGGTAACGTAATGAATGCTGTTGGGTCAATACTTTGTTATCTTCCTCACCAATGCGCTGGCCCTGCTCTGGGCTAACCACTTCTGATGAGGTTAAGCCAATAATCTCATTTTCGCGGTAACCCAGCATTCTTTCTGCTGATTTGTTACAGCCTAGATATTTACCTTCTTTGTCTTTAAACACAATCGCTTCAGGGATTGAGTCGATTAATGACCGCAGTAGTGCAAATTCACGTTCACGGCGCTCAGTCGTTTCACGTAAACGCTGAGTTCGGCGCGCCACTAAGTTATCTAAGCGTTTATTTTGTTCGGCTAGATGATGAGTATATTGGCGGTTTTCTTCAAAAATACGGCTCACCAGTGCAAACCACGGCTCCCAGCCATGAGTCATTTTTTCCGGCGGTCTGATTGGTGTTTGAGAACACGCTTCCAAATGTGTTAGCAAGCGTGAAGCTGGGCTAACGAATGCACGACGCGTTTGCCAATGCACAATAGTGACCAGCAGTGACAAGGCCAGCACCACTAACAAAAAGCTCAGTTGCAGCTTGTCCCACGAATCTTTAAATAAATCATCTTCATCTTGCAAATACAGCAAGCGCCATGGGGCGTTATGCAGTGCAACGCTGTGAATATAATAGCCGTTACGTAAAATGCCTTCGTGGGCATCAAATAACTCAGATTCAGACAACGAATGTAACTCTGCCGGAATGCGCTGGCTAATGTGATAAACCTTATTCATCTCATTAGAATCAAAGTCACTGTGAGATAAAATATTGTTTTGCTGATCAAGCAAAATCACCGTACCAGGCATTTTAAAGTAAGTACGAATTTGCTTATCTAACGACGATAAGGTCATGTCTAAATTAATCGAACCAATAAACTCATCGTCTAAATATACCGGTAAACCTAGCGTAGTAATTAAGCCTTGGTGGGCTGAGTCAATGTAGGCCTCACTCCAAAATACGCTGCGTTGCGGGTTCATTGAAGGGGTCGATAATTGAAACTGTTTCTTATTGAGTAATTCATCTCTAAAGCGTAAGTCATTACTTTCCCATGGGTAAAATGACATCATTCGACGTTTAGAAATATAATAAATTGATGAGGCTTTAGGGGCTGCTTCTTTGGCAACGGGGAAAGATAATGATAGCTCAAACAGCATTTCCAACTCTTGGTAGAAGCTCTCACTACGTCCTTCTAGTGAGCCCGCACCAGTAATCCTGCCCATGTTAGTAAATGGCAAGCCGCTGTTAGCGTAATTGGGTTCTAAGGTAAAATACTGGCCATCTTCGTTAAACTTTTCATATTCTGGTAAGCGTTGTTTACGCACAAACTCACCCAAGCGTAGATGATCAACAGCCACATCACGTAAACTTTTCACTGCGCGAATACTCGACTCGAGCAATAAGTCGATTTGCATAACATGACGGGCAACCTGCTCTTCTCGCTGTTGAATTTGCTGCTCTTTTTGACGTTCAAACATAATGCCTGCCGTCAGTAACGCCATCACAATTACCCCGATATAAGTGTAGAACACCGCTCGGTTATAATTACGTTGAATAGGAGATTTTAGTTGTAAATCTGGCTCAGTCGGTTTCATTAACCACCCTTGATACAGCGTAAAAAAAGACCCGCTGTCGAACGAATAACACCAAAAAATTCGGTAATATAAAACTATTGATTATGATATCAGGAACATAAGCTCAAGCACATGTATTAATAGCCCAAGGGACTTGCCCAACCTGCGGCCAGTCAACATCACAGACCTTAAGACTTATTTAAAAGATTGATAATACATAAGGTTATCCAATGTAACCTTATGTATGTATGAGAATATCAGCTTCTTTGGTGCAGATAACGCTTTCTATTGGTTAACCGATTACAGATGCTCCTCAGCAAATTCAGCTAATCGTGAACGAACCACACCATTGAGATAAATATTAGCGCTGCCTTCAAAGTCTTTAAAACGCTCGACTATGTAGGTTAAGCCTGACGTCACTGCGGTTAAGTAAGTCGAATCTATTTGGGCTAAATTACCACTGCAGATCAGCTTAGTACCCTCACCCATTCGAGTGATCATGGTCTTAATTTGTGATGCGGTGAGGTTTTGGCATTCATCTAAAATGACCACTGAGTTTTGAATCGAGCGACCACGCATAAAGTTAATCGACTTAAATTGAATGTTGGCCTTTTCCATTATGTAGTTCACGCTGCCGCTAGGGTTAACATCATTTTTGTGGAGCACTTCTAAGGTATCGGTAATTGCAGCTAGCCAGGGAGTCATCTTCTCTTCCTCGGTGCCAGGTAAAAAACCTATCGACTCAGCAATTTCGGGGGTGTTACGAGTTACAATGATTTTGTCGTAAAGTTTACGCTCAACCACCAGCTCTAATGCAGCCGCCATGGCTAATAGTGTTTTACCGCAGCCAGCGGGCCCCGTCAGAATAATCAGTTCGATATCAGGATCCAGCAAGGCATCAAGTGCCATGCCTTGATAAATATTCTTCGGTTTAACCCCCCAAGCTTGATGATGCAATAAGCGATCGCGGCCACGATCAATGATCTCTAGGTATTGATCTGTTTTACTGGCAACACGGCCGCAAAAATCGGAACTGTCGTCAATTAAATACTGATTAAGATAAAAGTTTTCATTACCAAGATGCTCCAATGGTACTTGATGAACAGTATGGCGGTCTTTGCGATCGGTAGAGACTTTATCGATATTTTGCCAAAAATCACCCGGGAACTGGTAAAAGCCTTTAGCAAGAAAGCGCACATCATCAATCAATTGATCAGTACGATAATCTTCTACTCGCTCAATACCCGCGCCTTTGGCCTTTAAGCGCATGTTAATGTCTTTGGTAACGAGCACTACGGTGCGGGGAAAATGAAGTTTTTGTAAATGCAGCGCGGTATTAATAATGCGGTTATCGTTATTATCACCAGGGAGTGAGCCGATAATAAAATCTATTTGATGATCAGGAAAAATCGACAAATGCCCTGATACCTCAGCATGCTCCTCGCGAGTAGGTAATGGAACGCCTTTTAAAATTTGCTCCGGAGTGGTGGGTCCCCCCAAAATATCTTCTAATGCTCGTATGGCAACCCGAGCATCACGACTCACATCTCGCTTCCTGTCCTTAATACTGTCGAGCTCTTCTAACACAGTCATGGGAATAATTACGTCATGTTCTTTAAACGAATATATCGCTAAAGGTTCATGCAGTAACACGTTGGTATCCAGTACAAACAACTTTTTGTCGTCTTGTTGCATGGTGCCTCCAGAGTGCTCTCAATGAATAGAATCAGTATCACTTAGCTAAACGTATAACATTAAAGGGATAATTAAAGTCTTTATTGAAAACAGGCCATTGCCATAACAATGCTGCCTTCATAAAATATGCCACTGGCTGAAGAAAAACTCAATGTCATCATTAACGCCTTTGTTTCACACTATGACGTCAATGTGACGCTAACATGTCAAGATGGTGTAAAAATGAACATCTACACGATAAATCAATGCTAGAATTTCAATCTGGATGGGTTTGGTTTAACATACGCCCCCTTTTTTGTTTCACGCAATAAATGAGAGTAGAAGATGCCGTTTGCCTTAGGTCAACGCTGGATAAGTGATACCGAGTCAGAACTCGGATTAGGAACAGTCGTTCAAGTTGAAGGCCGCATGGTTACGCTGCTATTTCCTGCCACTGGAGAAAACCGGATGTTTTCTCGCAGTGAAGCTCCCTTAACCCGGGTTATTTTTAACCCCGGAGACACTGTCGAAAGCGGTGAAGGTTGGAGTATCACCATTGAAGAGCTTGAAGAAAAAAATCAATTGGTGATTTATCACGGGATCCACAGCGAAACCAAAGAAAAGGTCAGTCTTCGTGAGACGATGCTGAACCACAATATTCGTTTCAATAAGCCCCAAGACCGTTTATTTGCTGGGCAAATTGATCGCTTAGAACGCTTTGGTGTACGTTACCAATGTCAGTTATTACGCCACAAATTAGCCACATCAGACTTACTCGGTCAGCAAGGCCCACGAGTTGGCTTAATTGCTCATCAACAATGGATTGCTCATGAAGTCGGTAGTCGCTATGCGCCGCGAGTATTATTGGCCGATGAAGTAGGGTTAGGTAAAACCATTGAAGCGGGTTTAATTATTCATCAGCAGTTACTCACAGGTCGTGCTGAACGCATTTTAATTATCGTACCCGATACGCTACGTCACCAGTGGTTAGTTGAAATGTTACGTCGCTTTAATTTACGTTTTTCAGTGTTTGATGAAGATCGTTGTGTTGAAGCTTATGCCGACAATGATAATCCGTTCTATACCGAACAATTGGTTATTTGTTCACTTGATTTATTGCGTAAGAAAAAACGTCTTGAACAAGCTGTCGATGCCGATTGGGACTTAATGGTTGTCGATGAAGCTCACCATCTAGAATGGTCAGAAGATGCGCCAAGCCGTGCCTATAAAATCGTTGAAGCGTTAAGTGAAGTCGTTCCTGGCGTATTGCTCCTTACCGCGACCCCTGATCAACTGGGTCATCAAAGCCACTTTGCCCGTTTACGTTTGCTCGATCCAGATCGTTTTTATGACTACGATGCTTTTTTAGCAGAAGAATCAAGCTATAAAGATGTCGCGCAAGCCGCTGAAGCATTAAGTAAAGACAGTAAATTACCCGACAGCGCCATTAATAGCTTAACCGAATTGCTGAGCGAAAAAGACATCGAGCCAAGTATCCGCTTGATCCAGTCAAAGGATGTTGATGCCGAATCACAGCAAGCGGCACGTCAAGAATTACTGCAAGAATTACTCGATCGTCATGGTACCGGCCGCGTTCTTTATCGTAACAGTCGCGCCTCAGTGAAAGGGTTTCCTAAGCGTTTGTTTAATGCCTACCCACAAGACATGCCAGCACAATACGTTACCGCGGAACGTGTCAATGCCATGATGGGCAGCGCCAAACAACCACAAGATAAAGCCGCTCAGGCATTGAGCCCTGAAAAACTGTATCAAGCTTTTGAAAGCGACAGTGCCAGTTGGTGGAAATTTGATCCTCGAGTAGATTGGTTAATTGAGTTTTTAAAGTCTCACCGCAGTAAAAAAGTACTGATTATTGCCAGCCAAGCTGAAACGGCTTTAAGTCTTGAAGAAGCATTACGTACTCGCGAAGGTATTCAGGCAACAGTTTTTCATGAAGAAATGTCGATTATTGAACGTGACAAAGCCGGGGCGTATTTTGCCCAAGAAGAAGGCGGTGCTCAGGCATTAATTTGTTCTGAAATCGGTTCTGAAGGTCGCAATTTCCAATTTGCTAGCCACCTAGTACTGTTCGATTTGCCGCTTAACCCTGACTTACTAGAGCAGCGGATTGGCCGTTTAGATCGTATTGGTCAGCTAAACGATATTCAAATTCATTTACCTTACCTGCGCGATACCGCCCAAGAAAGATTAATGCGTTGGTATCATCAAGGATTGAATGCGTTTGAACTCACTTGCCCGAGCGGACATGTGTTATTTAACGAATTTGCTGATGAGCTGATTAACGTGCTGTGCGACGATGATGAAGAGATAATGACCCAGTTACTCAATCATACTCAGCATCGCTACAAAGAGCTTAAGCAAGCAATGGAGCAAGGCCGCGATAAACTGCTAGAGATCAATTCTCATGGCGGCGAGCGTGCTAATGCGTTAATTAAACGCTTGTCAGACAGTGATAATGATACCCATCTAATCGGTTCAGTGATCCGTTTATGGGACATTATTGGTGTTGATCAAGAAGATCGTGGTGAAAACTCGATTATCTTACGCCCTAGTGAACATATGATGTTCCCAACGTATCCTGGACTGCATGAAGATGGCATCACAGTCACCTTCGATCGCACCACGGCGTTGGCACGTGATGACATTGCCTTTATTTCGCAAGAGCACCCTTTAGTACAAACTGGCTTAGATTTAATCACCGGCTCAGATACCGGCACCACCAGTGTGGCCATTCTAAAAAATAAGGCGCTACCTGCAGGTACCCTGTTTTTAGAATTGATTTACATGGCCGATGCCTCGGCGCCAAAAGCGAGTCAGCTATACCGTTATTTACCACCCACTCCTATTAGAGTGTTGCTGGATAAAAATGGCTTAAACATGGCAGACAAAGTGGATTATGCCAGCTTTGATAAGCAACTTAGTGCGGTTAACCGTCATATTGCCAGTAAGCTTGTTAATGCATCGCAGCCTATTTTGCACCCTTTATTGGCCAAAGGTGAAGAGTTTGCCAAGCAATCGCTAGCACAGTTAGTGGTCGATGGCCGCGCTAAAATGACTCAGCAACTCACTGGCGAATTGGAAAGACTAGAAGCCTTAAAAGCAGTTAATCCGAACATTCGTGAAGACGAACTAGAATATATTCGTAATCAAATGGTCGAATTAACGGGCTATATGGACAACAGTCAATTACAGCTTGATGCAATACGTATGGTGCTTGTTAGCCACGTATAACGCTTAACTCGTTGTTGCAATAATATCGTGTAAAAAATGCCCTGTTTATCAGGGCATTGTTTTTACTCATCGTTATACATTAAGCTAATCATATTAAGTGTTTTTTACTGAGAGGTTATGGTGCAATTAGGACGACTAAGTCTGTTATTAATCGTAACAGTAAGCTTATTAATGGCCATGCCGAGCGTAAAAGCGCAGCAACCTTATGCTTACCTATCTGCTGATGAAATAAAATTTATCACTATTGACGGTAAACAAAGTGAAATTCTGGTCCGGTCTTGGCAGAGCAAAAAACACTTTGGCTCGGCGGTGATTGTGGCCGCGTCAGACACAGATGCAGATGCCGCGGGTTTAGCCAGCTATCTGCGAACTAATATTAATAGCCTCGGCTGGGCGAGTATTAGCCTCACACCAGCAAAAGGCTTATATCGACCAAACTATGCCACTAAACCTGAAGAAATTACTAAAGCAGGCACAGAACAATTACAATTAAGTAGTGACAAAAGCGTTCCTAAATATGAGTCATCTCAGTTACTTGAACTGAGAAATTTTCAACAAACCAATCTAAATGAAGCTCTAAATCAATTACCCGCAACCACCAGTTTGTTCCCTGGCGGAAAGATTATGATTGTGCTTGATGATAGCGCCGGCATGATCATCAATTTGCTCTATGACAAAAAAATTCCTACGCCAGATGTACTGGTCATCATCAACCCTTATCGCGAGTACGAATATTTAATTGATCCGCAAAGTCAGCGTAAATCAATTGCCGAGCAATTAGTGACTATGTCGATTCCAATACTCGATATTCAATCGGCTGATGCACACCCTAATTCGATTGAACAAGCTCCTACTCGACTTAATTACAATCAAGTTAAACCGGCTCGATACTATCGCCAATATCAGATGAGTTTAGATTTAAGCAATGCTAGTGGCTGGGAAGAAGCCCTGAATCAAATTGAAGGCTTTTCCCGAACCGCCATCGGTAGATAGTCATTGCATCGATACATTGGTGCTAATCGATTTACTTACCACCAAGACTGACGAACGCGATAGGCCTTATGTGGATTTTTAGTTTGTCTAATCGCAGCAATCACCCGGTTTTTCCCCAATAATAATCGAATTTGGCTCAACGATTCCCGGGCTAATAAACTGCGTACAGAGGCACTCCAACTTTGATTGATACTGCGTTTAATGGCGGCATTGGCATCGGGCGAAGTACGCATAATTTTTTGAGCTAATGCCGTAGCATACTCATAAGCGTTATAACTTATTTGAGTCACCAAACCTAGCTCAAGCGCTTGCTCAGCAGTTAAAATATCCGCGGTATAGGTCAACATCAACGCTTTGTCTTTCGGCATAATTTGTCTTAATGCCACCAAACCAGCCATATCTGGCACAAGCCCCCACTTTGCTTCCATTATCGACAACTTACAATGTGGCGTGGCAATACGAATATCAGCCCCTAAAGCTATTTGGGTGCCACCGCCATAACAACAGCCGTCTAACACCGCAATAACAGGAATCGGTAAACGCTGCCAGCCCAAAGACACCCGCTGAGCTAAGTTTGCATTACCTGGCAACCACTTAAATAATAGCTTCAAGGCACTGGTGGGTGAACTCGCCACACTCTTCACATCTAAGCCTGAACAGAAATTGCCTTCGGCGCCGGATAAAATCACCGCATTAATCTGTTTATCAGCTCTGATCTGCTTAATAAGCGCATCTATCGCGGTAAACATCTCAACATTAAGCGCATTTATTTTACAGGGTCTGTTTAGGCAAACATGGGCAATACCATGCTCAACCCTGAACTTAATTAACTCTTTTTCCATAAAGCACCCCATTACTGGTCAGTCCAGTTTTTAGACTAACATATCTGGACTATCTGCCGAATAGTAATAACATGACAAATAATCAGCATTGGTCAAAATGTTGCCACGCTTTATTTTGAACAATATTCCATTGAGTGTTAGCCTGATACAGTATTAATTTAGGCATAACCATCCAATCTTCATGCTTCTACACGAAATATAACGCCAGATTGATATGACATTGATGACATTGTGGTAACAGCTATACAAATGTTACCAACTTAATTAAATGTTAAAACTAAGTTATCAATATTGTAAGCAAATACGTATAATGAGCTAACGAACAAAAAATCGCTGTAAATAGTCTTATAATTATAACTATCCGCCTCATACCACTCGCGGTTGCATTAATGGGTGTTTTTTTCTTAAAGGCGAAATAAGGAAGACCAGCAACAATGACCATTCCAATATTAATATGCGACGACTCTGCACTCGCCAGAAAACAAATGGCAAGAACTCTCCCCAAAGACTGGGACGTTGAAATTAGCTACGCCACCAATGGTGCCGAAGGGCTTGAGGTCATTCGCGCAGGTAAAGGTGAGATTGTCTTTCTCGATCTCAACATGCCGGTCATGGATGGTTATGAAGTACTCCAAGCGGTACAACAGCAAGATTTACCCGCGCTGATCATTGTGGTGTCAGGTGATATTCAAATTAAGGCCCATGAGCGAGTCAAAGCTTTAGGTGCTCTGGACTTTATTCAAAAACCCGTTAGTGCAGAAGCTATCAGCCATATTTTACAAGAGTACGGCATTTTAACCCTTACTCAGGGTAATAAAGCTGACGACACTCCAATGATGAAAGTTGATATGCGTGACGCATGCCAAGAAATCGCTAACGTCGCTATGGGTAGAGCCGCAGACTTACTCGCTAAACTTCTAGATGTATTTGTATTATTACCAATCCCAAATGTGAACGTGCTAGAAGTTAGTGAATTAACCATGGCCTTAAAAGCCACCGAGCGAAACTCAACTGTCTCAGGGCTGTGCCAAGGATTTATTGGTGCAGGAATCGCTGGTGAAGCGTTATTGCTGTTCCATGACTCTAGCTTTGAAGACATGGCCAAATTGATGGGCTTAGATAATCCAGAAGACATCACCACAGAAATAGAAGTGATGATGGATACCGGTAACGTGCTCATAGGAGCATTTCTAAATGGTATATCTGAACAACTTGACATGAAATTCAGTCAGGCACATCCGGTTGTACTTGGCAGACATTGCAGCGTCAATGAACTCATTCACGACAACTCAGACAAATGGCAACGAACTCTAGCGATGGAAATCAACTATCGAATCGAAGATTACAATATTCAATGTGATCTTTTGCTGCTGTTTACTGAAGACTCTATTCCTACGCTTAACTATAAGCTTGGCTACTTACTCGATTAATGTTGGATACTCTTTATGTCAAATGACCAAAGTGCGATGAATGAGCTTCACTGGCTAATCGATATGGTGCAAACCATTGAGGTAGGCTTAGTTGTGCTCGATCGCGACTATAATATCCAGCTTTGGAATGGTTTTATGGAAAACCACAGCGGCGTATCACCGAACTCCATTAAGGGTAAAAATCTGTTCGAACAGTTTCCAGATTTACAGGCTGATTGGCTGAAGAAAAAAATGGAATCGGTATTTGTATTAAAAAATCGCACTTTTATTAGTTGGGAACAACGTCCATACGTATTCAAGTTTAAAAACTATCGGCCAGTAACGGGACGAGCTGATTTTATGTATCAGAACATTACCTTACTACCATTAGCTTCATTAACAGGGCAAATCACCCACATCAGTATTATTGTCTATGATGTAACCGATATAGCGGTAAATAAACTGCAATTAAAATCGGCCAATGAGCAACTGGAGCAATTAAGCCAAACCGATGGCTTAACCCAGCTACATAACCGTCGCCACTGGCAAGATTGTATGGAAAAAGAGTTTGATCGCTATTCACGTTACGGTGATGCGGCATCTTTAGTCATGATTGATATCGATAATTTCAAACTGATTAACGACAAGTATGGTCACCCTGCTGGCGATAAAGTTATCCAACATATCGCTTATCTGTTAAAACAAGCATTACGTGAAACCGACTGTGCCGGCCGTTATGGTGGTGAAGAGTTTGGCGTGGTGTTATCTAAAACCACAGCAGAAGATGCACTGAACTTTACCGAACGGTTACGAAAACGCATTGAAGAATCTGAAATAGCATTCGAAAATCGCCTGATAAAAGTCACTATAAGTATAGGGATTAATGATTTAGATTCAGAAATAGACAATAGCTCTACCTGGTTATCCGGTGCAGATAAAGCACTATATCTTGCTAAACAACAAGGTCGTAATCAAAGCATTATTAATAAATAATAGGTTATCAATAATTGCTATTCAGCCATAAAAAAACGCTCATCATGGATGAGCGTTTTTTATGGTATTCAGCAAATGATTACTTAGTGAAATTTATCATCTGAGTCATTGTCATCTTCGTATTCATCATCTTCAAATTCATCGTCTTCTTCGTCGCCTTCAACTTCAACTTCATCACCAACAAAGTAAGTTCCCCAACCGTCATAGTCTACTTTTTGCTTGGCGGCGAGTTGAATTAACTGTTCACAGGCTTTATCCAATAAAGGCACTTCTAGCTTATGCTTAGCGATAGCATCAAAACAGAAAATAATCGAGCCATCTTCAAGCTCCATTTCTTCGGCATCGTTCACTTCAAAACCGAGTTTAAATGCGTCAACAGCGGCTTTTTCTAAACGATCAAAATTGGTCGCTGAAAAATGATGTTCAATAGTATATTCCGCATCAGGCTCTGAACCATCGGCAAGTAAGGCATCAACAATTTCAAGATTTTCAGCAAATTGTTCTTTTAACTGACGCTCAACAGACATGGATTACTCCGTAAATAGGACCTGTAAAAATTTATTCAATTATACCCAAACTGACACAAGTTGCGAGTTTATGAGCGATGTTAGGCGACCGATAACAATATTATTGCGCTTGTAGCATTAATGCTTGTGCTTCTTTATTCAATTCGACCAAACGTGCTGACATTAATTGATGCACTTTAGCATTTAATGCTTTCACATCATTTTTATCTAAACCTGCCGTGGCTACTGGCGCCATCATTTCTACAATCACCACACCGTTGTTCCAACGATTTAGGTTTATATGATTCTGACAAGACGCTAAGACTGGCACTATGGGTGCTTGGGCAGCTATCGCAGTGTGAAAAGCACCCACTTTAAAGGGTAATAATCCACGACCACGAGAACGAGTTCCTTCAGGAAATATCCACACTGACAGGAGTTTATTTTTCATCTTATCGACTGTTTTCGCCATAGTATCAAACGCACTATGACGGTTTTTACGATCAATAAGAATATTGCCCGATAACCAATAAATTTGCCCGAATAATGGCATCCATAGCAAACTTTTTTTACCTAAGCTCACTGTCGCTTTAGGCACTACTGATGTATGGGTAAATAAATCAAAATTATTTTGATGATTAGCTAAGTAAATACAAGGTTGCGGTGTAGCACTCGCAGAGTGAACACGTTTAATGACTTTAATGCCCAATACTGGCGCAACGGAACCAAAAAAACGGGCCACAAAATGTACATTGTCGCGATGCATAGGCCGAAATAGGCAAATGACAACCGAAAATATAAAGGCTAAAAATAATAGCACGGCGAGAATGATTGAACGAGCGATAAGCAGCACAGCATACTCCTGCAATAAAATTGGCGTCAGTATAGCGATGCTAGTCTAGGGACTCAACGTTTTGTTTACATATGTACGCTGAAATACTCTGCCCCTGTGAGTAGGGGCAGAGTAACAAGCTTTCTATGAAAGATTAGCCATTTGGTTAACAAGTTAATTATTAGTGGCTTAACCAGCTAATACTGGCAATCGCAGTTTTAGCAACATTCTAAATAAAAATGCACTTAACGCTAATGTTGCCACTATGGCTGCACCACTGGGTAAGTCATAACTAGCAGACAACAGCAACCCAGCAATATAACCCACAATACCGACCCCATACGCCAAAGCGAGTTTGGGTTTACCATGATATTGGTTTAAGGCCAAAGCTGGCAAAATTAGGGTGCTAAACACTAAATACACTCCCACGAGTTCCACCGACAAAGTAATCACTAAGGCAAATAGAAAGTAAAACCCAGCACCATCTAATATTTGCGGTTTTGCGATAATAATCCCCAGAATACCAGCAGAAACCACTGCCGGTAGTGCTAACTGAGACCAACTCACCCACAATATTTGCCCCGACATTAATTGCTTTAATAACTCAGCACCATGAGGGTCGTTGGCTAATAACAACATTGCCGCCACCGCACTGAGCACATAAAAGCAGCCAATAAATGCCTCGAGCTCACCGACTAACCGCTTTGCCATCCAAGCAATAATGCCTGCACCGCCTAGAGCAAACAACGCAGGCATCCACACATGGGCATAGGGTAAATCCTCTAGCCTATGATCAATGTGCGATACTATCGCCCCTAAGGCTGCAACTTGAGCAATAGCCAAATCAATAAAGATAATGCCACGCTTAAGCACTTGTTGACCTAACAGCACATGGGTTGATAATACCAATAACCCTGCCGCTAACGCAGGCAACAAGATAGACAGTAACTCAACATCAAACATATTGTTATTTCACCTTATTCAATAGGCTAAGTATGCTGTCGTATAAGCTAATCAGGTCTTTACTCTCTTCGTTGCCACCCACCGATATCGGTAGCACCAATACTGGCAGATTAGCGCGTTCGCCTAACCATTTTGCCCCACGCTCATCTTGGTATGACGCCACAATAATCGCCATTACATCGCCTTTTTCCGCACGAGTAAGCAAAGAGGCTAAATGGCTACTCGTAGGTGCGATACCTGGCTTGGGCTCGAGATCGGCGACTTGCTCAATGCCAATCCATTTGAACAAATAACGAAAGCTTGAATGGTAGGCGATAACCTTCTTACCAGCTAAATCCTTAGCCTGCTGTTGCCATTGCGGTATTTTAGCTTGCCAAGCTTGACTAAAATCGGCCAACGACTGGCGATAAAGACTGGCATTGTCAGGATCGATTTGAGTAAATTTGGTACTCAAGGCCTGTGCAACTATTAACATCCGCTGCGGATCTAGATGCAAATGGGGATTTCCCTTTGCATGAACGTCGCCCATTGAACGATCCACTGAGGCTAACTTATCCAAGGTATCAATATGCTCTGCAGCAAAAAATAAGCCCTTATCCGTCGACCTAACCTGAGGATTAGCCGACTTCATTTGCAGCATAGGCAGCCAACCTATTTCTAAGTCTGCCCCTGCACAAACCACTACATCAGCTTGACGCATCTTCGCAATCAGGCTTGGTCTTGCTTGTACTTGATGTGGATCTTGCATCGCTGTTGTTGCCGAATACACTTTTGCATCGGGTGCTAGCGCTAATGTCAGTGCTGCATATTCAGGTTCACATGCAAACACATTGAGTTCCGCTTGTGCTGTCGCGGTAAACAGCAGTGACATTGAAGCCACTGCTAAAAGCAATTTAGTATTGATGCGCACCGTGAGCTCCTAATGACATGACATATTGTAAAGTAAGGATATTATCATCTTCAAAACCATCGAAATTAGTCCCAGTCTGATGAGTGTATTGCAAGCGCACTGTCGAAAAATGACTACTGTGCCATGCTAAACTGACTTCTGACTCTTTCAATTGTTGTGGATGAAGGTGATCGCCATGGACTTCATAAGTATCCACTTGACCATAACGAATCCCAGCAGACCAACGAGGAGAAAATTGATACACACTACTGACATACCAGCCCTGGTGATAGTCATCACTACTAATATCTTCATGGTCGGCCTCAATAATATGACCAGGTTCCATAGCAAAAATATCAGTTACTCTAAAATATTCACCACTGACAGTTAAATTTTGGTATTTGTAGTTACCATTAGGTGCCCACTTATAAACAACATCAGCAATGTAGGTGTTTTTACCTGTATAAGAAGCACTATGGCTATGTCCAGCATGTTCTTCATCATGCCCCTCTTCTTCCTCATTATGCTCATCTTCGGCATAAGCTTGACCATTTTGATTGCGAAGATAACTTAAGCCTAACTGCCAAGAACTTTCTATACCAATATCACCCCCCATCTTGGTTAACGCACTGTACACCCCAAGGTTATCAAAATCGCGCTCACCATGTGCATCCGCAGCACGTAAACTTTCTCCCTTAAACGCTTCGACACCCAGAGTCCAGTAGAGATCGGTTGGCGCGACATAGTTTAAACGAATACCATCATCAAAATAATGTCCGCCTAAAAATGCACGGTAAGCAGCTGGACGATCAGAAAATGAGTCTGTGTGTAAATGTTGGTTATTTAAATAGCCAATGTCAGATAAAAAACGACCTGCACGAACCGATAAACCATAAGGCATAGCTAATGTTTGAATAAAGGCTTCTTCTAAATTAAGCTCTGTTTCACCGTCATGTGACTCAATAATGGCGGTCACTTTACCGTAAAACATTTCATCAATATTGGCACTCAAGGCCAACTCAGTTTCACCTAAACCAAAACCTTCTGCACGCTCAGCTAATGGTCGGTCACCTGTTTGATAGTAACCATCGAGCACTGCACTTATATTAGGGTTGGTTAAACTAGAATCTTCTGCCATGACAGAATAAGAACTCACAGCACAAGCTAATGCTAAAATTGACACACGGGTGTTTAACGCAGACATAAAATCTCCAAAATACAACAAATATCCGCCTATCGCTGTTCAACATGAACTATCCGATAACGGAAAAATTAATAAATGTAATGTGTTGAATTACAGGGATTGTGGTGGCGCGCGACTGTGGTAATAGCGATGAAAAACCGTTGAGAAAGGAGGTAGAGTATACTGCTGAAGTTCAAAAGTTTGCTTAGTAACGGCAAACACAAAACTGGAAAACTGCAGGGTTTTATTAAGATGAAGTTGGTGAAAACACAAGGTACAGTGATTTTTTACACCGTCATCGAGATGTCTAACTGAATGGGCTGACGCAGCAACAGACAACACAATCAAAATGGCACTAAGCCAGATTGCGATAGTTTGTCTTATTTTGATGCGGGAACTCACCAGTAAAAATCCATCAGGTTAATAAAAGTGGCCATTAGTGTAAAAGACCACCAATAAAAAGCAACACTTAGATTGTGATAAATCATGGCGACATATTGACAGTAAAATCATAAACTACCGACAAATAACTAAGTCGTTATTTTTAAGATAGTCTTAAGCTATTACCCATAACATAATGCATGAGTAAACATCATCATTACAGGACAAACACCATGGCACTATTTATTCGTGAAAACATTGGCATCATTTTAGTAATAGCCATTGTTGCTGTTGTTGTACTAGGCGGTATTTACTACGTTGAAGCCTCATTAGAAAGCCAAGTGATTGAGGTGAATTAACCTATTTTGCACCAGGTTCTGTACTAGGATCATTTTCAGGGGCTTCGATCAGTTGTAAATGGTCCATAATATGCGATAAACCAACAATGATAACCGCTAATATAATCAATGGCGTGGTGATCGACGCTACATTGTCAAAAAAATAACCGACTACAGCGGCAACTACACCACCATAAAACCCAAACATCTTAGCAATTGATAACAACTTGTTATGCCCAAGCCATGCAGCACAATGAGGGCATTGCACCTCAACCGACAAACCTTTACCACGACTGTCATTGACCTTCGCAATTGAAAAAGATTTATAGCAATGAGCACATTGCAGCGACATGATAATTCCCTCAGTTCAATAATGGCGGCAAGTGTAACAAATAACCCTAAGAATTGCTGTACTTGGCTACTATAGGCGTTTTCCACTATTATAGGCACAACTCAACGCCAAAGGACGACCTTTCATGCTACGGATTTTATTTACGATATTATTCACCTTAGTGGTGTTTATGTCGCCAACAGCTAGCGCAGAACAAGATGCAACAGCACCGATTGTCACCACCAGTCAGTTAACCGACACTCAAAATAAAATCAGCCGATTACAACAAACAATTGATCAAGATACCCGCCTACTGTTTAAGGCAAAAGGTGAATTACGTAACTTTACTGAATATAGGATTAAGAACAAGTCATCTGAATTACGCGATATAATTGCGCAGCTGATCAAAACTCCAGATGAAAACCCGCAATACCTAATCACTTTAGTTCAAAGTCAGCTGGATTTTTTAAACAGTGTCGGGAGTTATTTAGACGATCAAATTATGCTTATGCGTCTTGATATCAAGCAAGGTGATGAAAGTAAGGTTGTCTTAGCTATATCACAACGAGAATTTGAACGAGACCACTATCTCAAGGCACAATTAACCTCGCTGCAATGGGCTAAAAGCTTGAATATGGATGTCAGTATTCAACAACAGAAATTAACCGATTTTATGCTCAAACGCGCCGACCATTTCGACAGTTTAGTGCATTACACACAAGATGAATTACAAAAAGCCGTTTCAGAAGCTGAAAGCGCTGGGGCCGATATCACTGCCGAACAAAAAGCAGAGGTGATGGCACTAAAAGAACGTTTAGATCAAAGTAGCTCAAGCCTAGCTGTATCAGCGGGAATGCTCGAAACACTAGGCCAAGATGTCACGGCTTTTAAACAAACCTTGTTTAGCGTGTCTGGTGATATTACCCAAGATGTATTGAACTTCAGTGTCGCGTCTAATCTGCTGCAAGGCTGGCTTAACGTCATCAAAGATCAAACCATTAATAATGGTCCTAGCTTAACCTTCAAAATTTTAGTCTTTGTATTTATTTTATTTTTAGCCAGTTTAGTGGCCAAAATTGTCACCAAAATTATCTCGAAAACAGTAAAAGCATCAAAATTACAATTTAGCCAATTACTGCAAGACTTCTTTATTTCGTTGTCCAGTAAGGTGGTATTTGCATTAGGATTATTAATTGCCTTATCACAGCTCGGGTTTGAGCTTGGGCCTTTGCTCGCTGGCTTTGGTATTGCCGGTGTGATTATTGGTTTTGCATTACAAGACACATTATCAAACTTTGCATCTGGGATGATGATCTTAATCTATCGTCCATTTGATGTCGGTGATCTAATTAATGCAGCCAATGTTAACGGTCGTGTGAGTCACATGAGCTTAGTATCAACAACCATCAAAACCCTCGATAACCAACGCTTGATTGTGCCAAACAATAAAATTTGGGGCGATACCATTAACAATATTACTGCCGAGCATCAGCGCCGCGTAGACATGATTTTTGGTATTAGTTACAGCGACAATGTTGAACATGCTGAAACCATTTTAAAAAGTATTGTTGAGCAACACCCTAAGGTGCAAGAACATCCAGAACCAATTGTAAAACTGCACACATTAGGTGAATCTTCAGTCGACTTTGTTGTCAGGCCTTGGGTTAACCCTGATGATTACTGGGAGGTTTACTGGGATATTACTCGTGCAGTGAAAATACGCTTTGATGCTGAAGGCATTAGTATTCCGTTCCCACAACGCGATGTACATATTTATCAAAAATAACCCAGTGCTTAAGCTAATCAAGCTAAATCAATGGCATGCTATGTCGCCTAATGTAGTCAAACATTGTGTCAAAGTATGCTACAACAATGATTAACTGACCTCATCCATTTAGCGGATGAGGTAAATAGCTAAAAATAACACTGGCTCAGTGATTTTGTTCTGTCTTGCTAAGATTCGTTGGCTTTTGATAGCGAGTTGCTTATCAGTTAATGCCGATCTAAAAGTGCTTTAATAAGCATTTATTACCCCTAACTAAGGTTAAAATTAACTTATGACCCAATCTACTTTTAGATTTTCTGATTTTATCGCCGGATTTTGGCGTGCTGATGCTTGGAATATGTCGCCACAGCAACTGCTTGGCTTAATTGAGCATTATCTTGATCTTGGCGTCACGACCATGGACCACGCTGATATATATGGTATGTATCAGTGTGAAACCTTATTTGGTGAAGCGTTAGCCCTAAAACCACAGTTACGTCAGCAAATGCAGTTGATCAGTAAGTGTGGCATTAAACCCTTGTTTGATGGCTATGATGGTCGTTATGTTAATCATTACGACACAAGTAAAGCGCATATTATTCAAAGTGTTGAAAATTCACTTACTGAATTAAAAACTGATCACTTAGATGTGTTACTCATCCATCGCCCCGATCCATTAATGAATGCTGACGAAATGGCTGCCGCTTTCGAGCAATTGCATGCCCAAGGTAAAGTCAGCCACTTTGGTGTATCTAACTTTACCACCAGCCAATTTGATTTACTGCAATCACGCCTCAATGCTCCGTTGATCACTAACCAAGTTGAAATATCGCCTTTAGCCATGCAGAGCTTGCATGATGGTGTGCTTGATCAATGTCAACAACACCGCATCACCCCAATGGCATGGTCTTGTTTGGGCGGTGGAGATCTCCTTTCAGCGAACACGCCCCAAGCACTTAGAATTCGCAATACCCTGCACGATATTGCTCAGCAAGTTGGCGCACAAGACATTAGCCAAGTCATTTATGCTTGGGTTCGTATGCATCCAAGTCGCCCTGCTCCTATTATCGGCAGTGGTAATCTAGAACGTATCACCAGCGCGGTAAATTCAGCTAACATTGAACTTGATCGACAACAATGGTTTAGCATTTGGGAAGCGGCAATGGGCCACTCGGTACCTTAAGTCTGCCATAAAAAAAGCTCAGGTATTAACCTGAGCTTTTTTATGTTTGCAATTGACTTACCACTGACGTTTAAGCCACCTCAGCGAGGTCTATCTGCTTATAAATAGGTAACATCACCCTGCAAATGCGGTCGACGACCTTTGACATCACGTATTTGAAAACGTTTACCATTCTCAGTACTTTCAAATGCAAATGTCACTTCAGACGGCATAAACACCGGTAATTTAAATTCAACATCAACCTGAAAAGGTCGATCACCGATATAAGTCATCAACTGAGATAATGCACGCGCTTTAGACCACATGCCATGGGCCAACACTCGCTCAAAACCAAAGCGTTTTGACAATAAAGGATGCAAATGGATCAAGTTATAATCGCCCGAAGCTTTGGCATAACGACGGCCTAAGTCATCGGTTAAACGCCATTGCTGGACATTTTCCCATGCCATCTCAGACGCTTTAGGCGGACGAGCCCGCCGCCCAGCAGACTCAATGCGATATAAGTATGTTGATAACGCTTGCCATACAAGCTCTTCACCAACCAACACTTTTGAAACTAAATCAAACTCAAGTCCAGCATCTGTAGTGCGACTCGCCGAAAGTTCGCACTGCACAGTCAATATTTCATCAGTACGTACAGGACGAAATACACTAATACTATTTTTTAAGTGGATCATTCCAAGCAACGGAAATGTCACGGCTTTATGAGTAAAAATCATCGCATGCAAACGAAATGCCCACACATATAAATACGTTGGAGGTAACACCCTATCATCGTATTCAAAACCACATACAGCGGCATATTGCCGAATTTTCTCTTGCGACAGCACCACATTAGAAGCTTGCACATAAATATTCGGCAGCGGTTGTTGATCCCATCCCGGTTTACGACCAAATAGGATTTTTCGATACAAAGACAACAGCGAAGGCATCGCCTGTAATTCGATAGCGTAGTCGTGACTCACAATGTTGTACCCTAAATAGGCAGCAAAAAGTATGCGCTGCAAAGATGGTTAGTCGATCATTATACCTTAGACTCTTACTGTTGCTAAACCGCTAATTATAAAATGCGTTTAAAGTCGGTTGTCATTGCTGCTTATATTGATTAATCGATAAACTTTTATTTACCCTCTATACACAATCACTGATTTGTCTTTACCTTTTTCAGCCTACAGTGCGACAATTACGTTACTCCATATCGGCTCAATAACGTGATGTAACTTAAATCGTGCAAGATAAAAATTTCGATACTCTTAGTCAAAAGTTTGCGCAAAACATCTATGGCACCACTAAAGGTGAAATCCGTGCTGCAGTATTGTGGCGAGACTTAATCCCAGCATTAACTCGCTTGAATAAACCACGATTACGCATTTTAGATGCTGGGGGAGGATTTGGTTTTTTGAGCCAAAAACTGGCTGCGTTGGGCCATGATGTGGTGCTATGTGATATTTCTGAGCAGATGTTGGCCATAGCCCAACAACAGATTGCCGCCTCAGACACAGAATTATCAATCGAGTTAGTGCATAGCCCTATTCAAGCACTAACCGTGCAGCAGTTTGGTCAGTTTGATGTCATCTTATGCCACGCTGTAGCCGAATGGCTCACTGATGCTGAATTGACTTTGCATGGGTTATTAAGCCTGCTAAAACCGAATGGGTTATTTTCGCTGATGTTTTTTAATAAGGAAGCCTTGCGCTTTCACAGTTTAATTTCAGGCAACTTTGACTATGTTAAGCGTGATTTTAAGGTTAAAAAGAAGGTTGGATTAACCCCCAACCATCCCCTGTATATTGCAGATGTTCGCGCTTGGTTTGCCCAATGGCAACTGTCGATGATCAGTCAGTCTGGGGTTAGGGTGATTAATGATTACTTAAAAAATAATCTCCCGCCCAACTTCGATAAACATCAGCTTATTGAAATGGAATTGGCTTATTCACAACGTGAGCCATATTTATCTTTAGGTCGATATGTTCATTTTCTTGGTCAATCAAAGCCAATATAAGCATAAAGTTATACTATTATTGGCCCTTGTGGACGCACAGCATTCTCCTTAACACTGCAAAAAGGTACAAAGGGTGACCGTTGCACCTTGCTGTTTAAGTAAGTCAGGAATGGCTTGCTGACCAACAATATGGCCTGCTCCAACCACAATAAACAGCTGTTTATAATTACGCTGTTGTAGTAACTGGATAATTTTTTGCGTCATAGTGTGATTGCGTTGCCACAGTAATTTTTCAAGCAATTCATCGGCATCACCCGCTTGCGATTCCATAATGGTTGCCAATGCACTGGCATCGCCTTGGCGCCAAGCATAAATTAAATCAAGCATTTCGGCATCACTGACGTTGATCGAATCATCCAGCATTTGCATCTGGGTCGCAGTTGAAAATGATGAAATTAATTCAAATTGAAACTGCATACTTTCAAGTTCAACTAGGGCTTTGTCACTGCGATTTGCCATAAAATAAGCATCGACGCCTTGGTCTGCGCTATAACCTAATTGCGCATAACGGCCCATACTAATTTGTGCTGACTGTAACCAAGGAGCATATGGTGCTAATGCCTGACACAAACTTTGATGACTTTGGCAATAAACTTGGCGTGTCGCATTAACGTCTGCGACAATATCGGCAGACAAAGCACCGTACTGCTGTAATAGCGCTCCCGTGTCACCTTGGCTAATATCGGCCTCAACCACGAGTGCATCTGCTTGTTTAAATGCCGACTCAATATGTTGTCCTAATGGGTAAAAATCTTGGCGACCGATATGAATTGAACCCAGTAAATACGCTTGCTGTTGTTGATACTCAATTTTATAAAATACTGGCGAATCCAATGCCGTTGCCGATGTAGAGCCAAAACACAGTAGAAATACCACTAAACTAAAGCTATATCGCTGTAAACGACGATAAATCATCCCTATATTAAAAATAAGCGGACTTTTCCTTGTTGCCAGCATAGCGGCTCCTTATAATTAGCTTTATTGTTTACAAATGCACTATGAGGCAATTATGCCGTACACCAATGTTTTTCTACAGATAAAAGAAAATCTGCAAATAGCCTATAGACAGGCGATTGACTCTGATGCTCGCCTTGACGAATTACGTAAAGCAGGACATGGTAAGTTTGTGGCTATCTTTACTGAAGATCAAGGATTTACGGAAAGTAGCAACCGTTTCTTGCCCTATGTACAAGAATTGGTAGCTGAGTTTGATGCGATGCAGAGTAGTACTCATGTCGCACCTGAAACTCTCGAAGCCTTTGTCAAAAAACTTGCGACTTTACTGCAAACGCTGCAAGTATTTAAACTGTCTAAATAATCTTTATGCTCCTGCGGAATCTTCATGCAGGAGCAACCTTAGTTGATATGACCTTTACATGTTGCGGCGACAATCATTGATAAAACCCAATGGCGACAATCAAGCGTAACCAGCGTCACTGGCACATTTGGTTATCAACAACGATTCATCAAGTCACTCCAGATAAAACAGACAACCCCTGCGCTAAATCAACCTTATCGATATAATCCTAAGTACTGTCGCCAAGGGCTATAGTTTAGGTGCGACACTCTTTTGTAACCAATCGGTAAATAAAGTTGTTTCGTACTGAAATGGTCGGTCATTAAAGCGATGTGAGTTAGACATAAAACTCATATCTGTGATTTTTTCATCACCAACAATAATCACCTTGTCACCTTCTTTAATCGTGTAACTAAAGGTGGCTCTGGGTGGGTATAAATCTTTTACAACACGTAAATCACCCGGCGTGGCACCAAATGTTGGTCGCATGTCTCCCGCTAGATCAAAGTTAGTCACTGTCATTTGCAGTGTCTGTCCTGGCTTGAGGGTTTTTTCGGCTTCTTTATTGATATTCTTGGTTAAAGTGTCAAATAAACGGTTTTCAAATCGTGACTGAAGCTCGTTAGAAGTTCTGATATCACTGAAATCTTTTGGATTTTGCCATTCAATTTTTACCAGCCCAACTTCAGTAACAGGATTAGGTGGTGGCGCATCTTCAGCCATAACAATTTGGGATACTAATACCGAAGCTAGCATTATATATTTTACATTCATAATAGACCTCCTGGGACTTAGGCGCTTGTGATAACACAGGTTTCAAGGCTGCTTCAGATAACGCTATTCAGCTTCTGTTAAAGCAACTTTGACCATATTTGCACGCCGATACTTATCATCAAATCAAATGTTAGCCATTAAGCTATCATCACTATAAATTGACTATAGTCCTCATAAGCTGAACCAAAGCTTAACAACGCCTAAGATCAAGCGGTCCACTAAAATGGAAAACGCGCACTCAATAAAGGATAGGTTTGACGCATAATTTTTGGTTTAGTGCTAAATTTTTTCCCCTCTGGAGTACTGTGTCCTGAGGGTAAGAATGGCAGCTCTAAGCCAGTGCGGTCTTCGTAGACTTGTCCTGCAATCAAATCATAATCTTCAACAAACGGGTAAGCATAATCGTCCACTAACGGCCAATTTTCTAATTCCCCTAAGCTATCTGGATTGGCGATAATCTTGTTGTACCATTGCTGACCTAACGACAATAAAAAACACCTAAACTCAGTAAAAGCATCATCAGAATCGCAACCTGTCACTATGTATGCTGCTCCCCAAATCGACCAGGAATAACTGCGACGTAATTGTTGGCCTAATATTTTATCGAATGCCTTGAGTGCTTCATCGTCCAAGTTTTCTAATTGCTGGCGTAAACTCAGGGTGAGATCTGCAGAAGACTGCTCAGGTTTATCGCGGGTCACTAGCGCCCAAAAATGTGTTTCTGTCATCAAAATATACCCATCACTCTGTTTTGTGCGATATTCTACCTCAAATTCTCCAGTACTATGATCAATATGAACCAAAATTCAGCCCAACGAATGCCCGTTAGAGTGATGATCCTTATCTCACTGTATGTTGTACTCACTCTTGTTGCTATTTGGCGCGCGATCACCTTTGAAGCCTTTGACTTATTAACTCTGGGAGTGATACCGGTTTTTATTGGTTTACTAATACGTGCGCCATGGACAAAAGTACTGCTACTCAGCTATGTCGCCTTACAAAGCCTAGGGTTAGTTGCAATGACAACAACGGCGTTGATTGCCTATCAAATCACCCCTGAAGACGTCAAACTGGTATTTCGAGGCTATAATATTCCATTAATTCCGCTATGGTTATTACTGTTAAGTGTGGTGGTGTTTCAATGGTGGGTTGGTCTGTCGAACGCGACCAGAGACTATCTTGCTCAAAAATAAACACCAAGTGCTATAGGCCTAGCTGAACTATCATCTCTAGCATTTTTTTAGTGTACAATTTACTTACACATGCAACATTAAAATAATACTAATAATAAATATCTGTGGAACGTGAATTATGACTAGCTTATCTCCAAGTGAATTATCCATCCTATTACTTGAGCCTTCAGAGACTCAACGTAAGATCATTATTACTCGCCTTCAGCAAGAAGGTGTCAGCAGCATCCAAACTGCCGCAACCATTGCTGAAGCTAAAGAGATAATCCATCGCCATAAACCAGACTTAATTGCCAGCGCACTCCATTTTATCGATGGCGAAGCCACTGAGTTATTGCAGTACATTAAAATGACTCCAGCATTGAGTGATATTCAATTTATGCTGGTTTCCAGTGAGTGTCGTCGTGAGCAGCTAGAAATTTTTAGACAATCAGGCGTGGTGGCTATTTTACCAAAACCATTTAATGCAGAACACTTAGCTACGGCACTTAACTCAACCATTGATTTACTCAGCAATGACGAGCTCGATTTAACCCACTTTGATGTTCACAGCATTAGAGTATTGGTGGTTGATGATAGCCGAATGGCACGAAATGTTATTAAGCGCACCATAGGCAATTTAGGCATACAGCTAATTACTGAGGCTGTTGATGGTGAACAAGCGATTAGCCTAATGAAAGACAATATGTATGATTTAGTGATCACTGATTACAATATGCCCTCGGTAGACGGACTTGCACTGACTCAGTACATCCGTAACCACAGTCAACAATCTCATATTCCAATCCTAATGGTATCGTCAGAAGCCAACGACACTCATCTGAGTAATGTATTTAGTGCTGGCGTCAATGCGCTTTGTGACAAGCCTTTCGAGCCGCAGTTAGTTAAGAAAATTCTTTATCAGCTCTTAGAAGAGTAACAACAAGGCAAATAAAGACATTATTTGTGCTAATTTTGCTTTAAAACCATTACAGATACTGAATTTATGGGATAAAGTGCTTTTAAACCAGCATCGCTTGTGGCATGTTAATCATGTTTTAAAAAAACACTTCTATGGAAAGCAGAGAATATCAATATGAACAAAAGTGAATTAATTGCAAAAATCGCTGAAAATGCGGAACTAACAAAAGCTGAAGCTGGCCGCGCTCTAAAGTCTTTCGAACAAGCGGTAACTGAAGCCATGAAAAATGGTGATAAAATTTCTATTGTTGGCTTTGGTTCTTTTGAAACCACTCAACGTGCCGCGCGTACTGGTCGTAATCCACAAACTGGCAAAGAAATTCAAATCGCAGCAGCTACAGTGCCTAAGTTTAAAGCTGGAAAAACACTAAAAGATAGCGTTAATTAATTATTCGTTTACTCTTTTTTTGCTAGAAACCTCCTTTATGGAGGTTTTTTATTGCCTGCTTTTTATATTTATCCTCTGCAAACAATATTATCTCTTAATTCAACATCAACGAATATTAGGATGCTGAGCACTGTTGCACAAAAAAGGGGCGAGCTTGCATCATTAAGTTGCAACAAATATGCAACAAAATGATCCATAAATACATAAGCAACTGACTTTAATAGGAAAATAGAGTTGGCATGCGATTCGCTAATTAATCTTCAGACAAACCAACATTGAGTTCATTTAGTGACACATAAATGCCTCATTGATAATAAAACGTTAAGGGATGAAGATGAAAAAATCACTATATCAAGCAATTGCATTATCAACAGGCTTATTACTGAGTGGCTCTGCCCTTGCTGAAGTTACGGGTAATATTGGCGCAACATCAAACTATTTATGGCGTGGTACCACACAAACTAATGATGCGGCTGCGGTTCAAGGTGGCATTGATTATGCTCATGACTCTGGTTTTTATGCTGGCACTTGGGTATCTAATGTCGATTTTGGTGATGAAACCAGTTACGAGTTAGATTTGTACGGCGGTTATGGTGGTAACTTTACTGAAGACTTAACTTACGACATTAGCTACCTTTATTATGCTTACCCAGATGCTGGTGGCAGTATTGATTTTGGTGAAGTCGCGCTCACTCTTGGATGGAAATGGCTAGATGTTGGCTATTCTAAAGTAATTAATGCTGATTCAGGTGTTTCTGGTGCCAGTGACGAAACAGATTGGAGCTATATCCAGGCCAATGCCAGCTTCCCGTTAACAGAAAAGCTCAGTGTCGCATTCCACTATGGTTATTCACAAGGCGATGTAGTTGAAGATTTATTCGGTGACACTTATGCAGACTACAACGTCACATTAAGTGCTGAAACAGACATAGGTACCGTATCATTCATGGCGGCTGATACTGACTTACCAGACAATGATGCAAAAGTTGTTTTAGGCTACTCTTACGGGTTTACACTATAACGAGTAACACCATTACTGACTCGCTTTATGAGTATATCAACGCCACCTCATTAACAGGTGGCGTTTTTCTATCTGTAGCAGATAGAAGCAGTATTATCTGGCGACATCATGGCATAGATAATACTAGTTTAAGCACACACTCTTCGCACTTGGCTTTATGTTTTACTAGCAAGAAATACATTTACTGCTAAGCTCAAAACGAAGGGTAAAAATAGCTGTCCAATTAAGGAAAAATATTTTACTTCCCTATTAACGTTTTTTTAGTTAGAAAATGCTCATTGAATTAATACCACGCTTTTATTTTACATGAGGGTTTTGTGATGGCTAATATTAGTGAAATAGTGCCTGATGACACAGAAATAGATGCGATGACGACGCCTAGAAACGTTAAGTCTGCCGAAAGTTTACAGCATAAACGCCAAGTGAAACGAAGATTAGAAGATTTTCTCGAACAAGCCCAATTACGCAAAGCAATTGGTGACGATGACTTTTTCTAAAAAATAGGGATAAACGCTTATATCGTTTATCCCAGTCTGTTTTATCATCTTTATCTCAGTGGATGTTAGGCGCTGATCAATACACTATACGCTTTTAATTTGTTCGCGCCGCATATGCTTACCCGCTTGGGTTTGGGTGAGCAGCAGCTCGGCTTTGGCCCCTAGATAGACATAGATTCCCAGCCCGACCAACAAGCCCACGACTGCCAACATCATTAAAATTGCTGGTTCAATATATTGCTTTTCCCCTAGTGACGCTTTAAACATAGTCAACAGGGCTTCTATTGAAATCGCAATCAAAATGGTCGAAATAAACCGCGTAATCGTTCGTCGAGTTGAACTGTGACGAAAAATATCTTTGTGCATCAATACTTCTTCTTCCAAAATGGTTTTACCCAAATCAAAAATGGCTAATGCCAAGGTAAGAAAAATAATAATGCCGAAGGGTTGCAATGGATCATGGGTAGCAGAAATTTGGCTAAAAAGGGTATAAATGTCACGAACTACAGTCCACATTAGCACGCTCACTAACACAAAAAGGCCCAGTACAATTGCAGCATAAATACTTTTAAAAAAAGGCGACATTTTGCGTCTAGCACTGTCACCCATCATAAACTCAATTAAGCGCGTTAAGTTGACATCAATAACCACAATTACCACTTGCCCAGACGCAGATTTAATCATTTGTGATGCAGACAAACACAAGCCACCGCCAGAATTAGACAAATAAGGTCGAGTAATATGCACAGTATCAACCGCAGTCAATTGGGTAAAGTAAGGCCGCTGACTTCGATCTGCACGGTCACCGCAATTCATTAATTTAACCTGCTGGTTAATGACGCTGATATTGGGGCAAATCTGTATGCCCTGAGCATTCAATAAATAAATCAGTTCCACGAAGGGATAGCTTATCGCCATATCTTCAAAAATTTTAGCCGATATAGGTTGCTCGAATAAATTAATATCGCCCACACCAATCAAAATAGACTCTAGTAGCTCGTGCACTAAATGCTCATATTCATGATAACGCTCAATCACACTTAAATAGCTCATCGCTGCCATAAATTTTCCTTTTAATTATTACTATTTTAGGTAAAGCAGTTTTAATGCCAAGAAAATAATTCAATATTTTTAGTAACTTAAAAAAACCACCCTTAAGACATTGCTATACGCCATGATAAATTGCACTAAAATAGTGCTAACTAGATGGTTATTTTTTCATTGCAGTTTTATGATCAACATCTGCTAATATGGCCGCTAGCACTGCTAACAACTTCTCTAGATTAGGAAAAGACAATGTCTGACTCTTTATTGCGTTATCAACAAGATATTCGTCGTTTTTCTGATGAATTAATTCGCATCCAAGCGCCAATTAAAATTTTAGACTCAATAAAATGGCCAAGACAAATTGAAGATGATTTTTTAGCGCAAAAAAGTAAACAATTACCCAACGTTAGTAATGACTTTTATCAGTCAATTCCGCTATCGTTTAACGCAGATCAAACTCAAACAGACCTGCAAGGTTTAAAAACTGCCGTTGAGCGTGGTTTAGGTAAACGCGATAAATTAGGTAAAATTTTACTGGCCAATATTGATCAATATCGCATAGTAATAGACATGCTGCATAATCGTGGCAAGCCGATGTTTGGTAAACTTAGCCAAGAGCTTTACGGCAGTGCCAGCCACAAATTACATGGCGATCGCCATACATTACGCCAACTGGGCGATCGCTTAAGCCATATATTTTCTTTGCCAGCGGCGCGCCACATGAATAGCCGCCATCCTAAGATTGTAACGGCACCAGAAGCGGTAAATGTCCTCAGCGAACGCTTAGTGAAGTATTTTCATAATGATGAAATTCACGTTAAATTGAGTGATGGTATTGTGTCCGATGCCGCCGTCGGAGGCGATACGGTTAAGCTCAATACTCGCGCCATGTTCAGCGAATCTGATCTGAATATCTATGAAGTGCATGAAGGCTGGGTTCATGTGGGCACCACACTCAATGGCCGTGCTCAACCTCATGCCACTTGGCTCAGCGTTGGATCACCACGCGTTACCGCTTCGCAAGAAGGCTTAGCTGTGCTCATGGAAATGCTCACCTTAAGCTCAAATCCGGGCCGCGCTCGACGTATTAGCGATCGAGTCTCTGCGGTAGACATGGCAGAGAAAGGGGCTGATTTTATTGAAGTGTACCGCTATTTCAGAGACCTTAATTTAAGCTCAAAAGACAGCTATCGGGTAACTCAACGGGTATTTCGTGGTGGCATGGTAGGCGGCGGTAGCTTTTTTACTAAAGACATCTCTTACGTGCGCGGTTATGTAGAAAATATTAACTTTATTCGTAGTGCCATCAGCACTGGGCTACCTGAGTTAATCCCTATGCTATTTTTAGGCAAATTAGCCATTGAGGATATTCCGGTACTGTACCAAGCTTATCAAGAAGGTATTATTGCCCACCCTAAGTATTTACCTCCGATGTTTGAAGATATTAGCGGGCTTTATGCTTGGTTTGGTTTTGCCTCAGGAATAGGTAATATCGACCTCAAAGGGGTGCAACGCCATTTTGCTCGCCAATTCAAAAATGTTGTTCCAAGTTCTGCCGTCGACTTATTTGAAGACTCAGAGTTTGATAACAATTTCGAATAAACCACAATGGAAATGTAATAGGTTAAGTGTGCGATAGTTACACTTAACCTATTAAAAATAAACTTCTTTTAAATGATGCAGGTAACGCTCACTATATTGCACTAATAGACACTAAGTAACGAATCTATCTAAATACCTCGGTCGATGACATACGCCTCACCATTACACTCTAAATACACAGCACACGATGGGTAATTAACTTTGCCGCATTGCTTCATAACAATGGCATTTCCACCACGTTGTTTCACTTGTAATTTGAGCGATTTAGTCATTGAAGACAAGCTAGGGAGATCATCTAACTTATCAGGATCCGATGAGACTTCACAATATGAAGTGGTCACATCGCCTAGAAACTTTGCTTTGAACCGGGATATTTCTCCAGAGGTATAAGTATCAATCTCTGCTATCTTGGCATTGCCAAGCGCAATGGTACCCGCATTTGTTCGCAGCGACAGATTAGAACACCCGGACAAGAGCATCACCATCAATAACGCTGCGCTTGATACAGCAAAAGTAAGATGTTTCATAAAAATCCTTTTAAGGAAGCATGTTCATCTATTTACCAATGAACATGCTTAACCACAATTGCGAAATATTAACGTGAGTCGTTAACTAGACGAGTTTAAGCGTTAGCTTTCAAAGCTCGTTGCTTAATAAAATACTCACGAGTTAAGCCAAACACCACAGGACTTAACAACACCAACGCAATTAAGTTTGGAATCGCCATCATCGCATTTAATGTGTCAGCTAATAACCAAATAAACTCTAACGAACTGACTGCACCTATCGGTACAACTAAGGTCCAAATGAGACGAAATGGTTTGACGGCTTTATCACCTAAAAGGTATTGGACACATTTTTCACTGTAAAAACTCCAACCTAAAATGGTGGTAAAGGCAAATATAGCCAATGCAATTGCCACAATATAATTTCCCATAGGCAATGCATTTGAAAATGCCAATGAGGTTAACGCCGCGCCGTTTTCACCTGATGTCCAGGCACCAGAAACCACAATAGCCAAACCGGTAATTGAACACACAATAAGGGTGTCAATAAACGTGCCTAACATAGCGACTAAACCTTGTTTTACAGGATTATTAGTTTGTGCTGCGGCATGAGCAATCGGGGCACTACCTAAACCAGCTTCATTGGAAAATACGCCTCGCGCTACACCAAATCGAATTGCAGCCCATACCGCTGCGCCTGCAAAACCACCTTGGGCTGCGACCGGGTTAAAAGCACTTTCAATAATTAACAGAAAAGCCGCGGGTACTTGCGCTGCATTAACAATCAATACCGCTAAACCCGCAGTAATATAAAACACTGTCATTAATGGCACTAGCTTACCAGCCACTTCAGCAATACGCTTAATACCGCCCATCAGTACCGCACCAACCAGCACCATTAACACCACGCCGGTCACCCAACTAGGCACGCCAAAATTACTGCTCATCGCATCCGCAACCGAGTTAGCTTGTACGGTATTACCAATACCAAAACCAGCAATAGAGCCAAAAATAGCAAATGCAGTACCTAACCAAGCCCACTTACTGCCTAAACCGTTTTTGATGTAATACATAGGGCCACCAACATGGTTGCCATTAGCATCTGTTTCACGAAACCTCACCGCCAAAACAGCTTCCGAAAACTTAGTCGCCATACCCACGAGCGCCGTACACCACATCCAAAATAGCGCACCCGGACCACCAATAAAAATCGCCGTTGCCACACCCGCAATGTTACCGGTACCAATAGTGGCTGATAATGAGGTCATTAATGCATTAAACGGGCTGACATCACCCTTTTCGCTATCATCTGTAACCTGACGACCCGCCCATAACAATCTAAAGCCTCGATTTAGCTTTAAAATAGGCATGAATTTTAAGCCAATCGACAGAAATAGCCCGACACCTAAAATCATAATTAGCATGGGAACACCCCATACTATACCGTTAACCATATTGACAAATTGTGTGACTGCTTCCATGTAAAAACCTCATAATGAGTAATGATTTATGTCTAAAGTTATAATTATTATTAACTAACCTCACCTCGCGGATAATAGACAGGATAAAACGTTTAAACGGGAGTCATACCAAATCTACAAAATCAAACCTACACTGTGCTTTACTCACCAGGCTGTTTGAAAACCGTTTATTATCCAAAACTGAGGTTAATTATCTTCTGATTCCCCCTCAACAGCCCAACTCCGTTGAAAAACAATCATTTTAGATTACCTCGATTTCGTTAATCATAGCAACCATGTATATGTGACTAGCGCCAACTTCAATAATACCGTCCTAAAGTCATCAGAAGATCCCCCTATTAATATAAATCGCGCATTGTTCTGCCATGACACAAATATGCATTCAGAGACGGTTATAAATAAGTACCAATATTGGTTTATAGGTCGATAAATAAAAATATTAACTTACTTGGGAAGGACAATAACGAGGACATCAAAACAGCTATTGATTGGCGTTAAGTGTTTATATGCCAAGTTAAGCCGCTTCGAAGCGGTAACACAAACCATCACTCAAATAGCATTGAGATTTCGCTAATGAGTAATCTAAGGTTAGGGTGAATAAGTTTCAACGGCATCAATATCAGATTGTTGCACTAATTTAGCCATACAAGACTGACAAACACATTGATTATTGGGTAAATCAACCCCTGAAGATGTTGCGTTAAACTGCGCAATAATGGAGGGCATATCCACGGTTTGCTTAGCGCACCAACATGCATCTATGGCTAATCCTTGCTCCATGGCACAAGCATTATCTTGTTGGCACAGTGGGCACAATTGTGCAGCAAAGGTGAATAATGTCATTGCCCAACCTATGAGGTAATAATAAATAAAAGCTAAGATCAACATACTGCCATTTCTGATCGCTATGCTCAATAAGCTCTGTCTAAGTAATGTGTACACTTACAAAAAAGCCCATTAAGCGTTCACTCAATGGGCATCATTCATAGGTTTATCTTAATTCAGATAGATATCAAGGCTTAACTGTATTTTTAAGCGGAAAAACCGGATACGAATCAGTCCCTAAAATAGGCTTACCAGCAACCGATTGGCCATAATAGCCCTGGTGCTGATGGTATGTGGCTTGAGTCTTACTCACATCACCATTAAAACGAGGATCTTGTGGGCGATCAAACGAATTAACATAAGCGGCAACATCCCAAGCTTGCTGAACAGTAAGCTGGACACTTTTACCTAACGGCATATTTTCATAAATAAAATCAGCAGCCGTATTTACCCGATGCATTCCAGCGCCCCAGTTGAAGCTTTGAGGTCCCCATAATGGCGGCAAGGCAGCAACCCCAGCGATTATTTGTCCTTGACCATCTTCGCCATGACAAGTTTGGCAATGAGCTTGATAAACAATCATACCGCGCTCCGGCGCATAGGCTAATTCTGGATCTGGCGCTTTAGGAAAGCCCCGTCCAGGTAACTGACTTAGCGCTTTGGTATCTAAATTTTTGGCAATGGCCTCTGGCATCGGGAAATCATCCCGCATTGCACCTTTCACTAATTCAGCATCAGATAACTCAGGCACAGGGCCGCTAACGTTATATTGTGCCATTAATCCACTCATGCCTAACCAGTATGAATAAGCAGATATTGCCACTAACTCAGGAGAACCAGACTCGGGCGCTTTACCGTTCATTGAATAAGTAAAACAACCTTGAACACGCTCTTGAAAGCTGTTCACTTTATCATTTTTCTTACGATAGGCCGGATAGGCAAAATATGCCCCCCATAAAGGCGACGAATTAGCTTGTTGCCCTGCATTCATATGACAATTAGCACAACTGAGTTGATTACCAACGTACTTATCTCTAAGCGTTTGAGTATTCACGAACAATTGATAGCCTAGGCGAACTTTGTCACCAAAAACTCCCGCAGGAATATCGGTTAATGACGCAGGTTGTAGATAGTTCTCACCCACTTTTTTAGGTACTGCAGGCAATGCCGCTTGGCGATCAGGTAGTGCTGCTGAAGCTGTAGCAGGAACTTCAGTTAACATTTCATTGGCCTGTAAAGGCAAGCTAAACAGGACACCAATGCTCAATAGCGATAATAATTTCATAGCCATGTCCTTATTTTATATTGGCAAAATACTGCGATAAACCATCGATTTCGGCAGCTGTTAATTTCCGCGCAATATTACCCATCATATTGTCAATATCACCGGTTCGAGTGCCGTCTTGCCAAGCTAATAGTTGGGTCTTGATGTAACTGGCTTGCTGGCCTGCTAAGCGAGGGAAATTGCCTCCGCCAATTGCCGATGGCCCATGACAACTGGTACACGCCGGAATAGTTCGCGACCAATCGCCTTGAAAGGCTAATCTTTCAGAGGGATCACTAATGGCAACCTTGTCACCGCGAAATTGCAGCGAAATATCAGCAACTGGCTGTTGGCTAAAATATTGTGCCACTAGGCCAATATTATCACCTTGTACCGTGGCAGCCATTGCTAGCATGGTGGGGTTTTGACGTTTACCGGCATGAAACAACTTGAGTTGATTGGTAATGTATTCAGCCGATAAACCAGCTAAACGAGGGCCAATGATATCAATTCCTTGACCTTGAGCACCATGACAAGAAGTACATAACTGAGCGGCGGGTGGAATGGCTTGTTGAGGTTCTGCAGCATTTGCTTGCACAATATTAACTATGGTTAAGCCAGCCAATACACTGAGTACATAAAAGGATGTTTTCATCATCACACCTTTTTAGTTATTAATTGTTGTTAATATACCATAGGCTATAAATATGAAAAAAAGAATACGGCAAACGTCGAATACTCACACAAAAGGCCATAAATATTAAACAAAAAACCCGCTAATGAAATCATTAACGGGGTTAGAGACTATGACCACTGCGTCTGTTGCTATCGACTTAGCAGCCATTCTAATTTAACTTTTTTGAATAGGACGGCCTATTCAACGCTAAGCTATTTACGCTTAGTTCAAGGCAAAAGGCGCAATTTAATGGTTTAAATGAATGAGCATTTTTGCAACGATAAAATAGGCGTAGAGTCGTTATGCCTGTTTACTTTGGACGCACACCTAACGTATGGCAAATAGCATAAGTTAATTCGGCACGGTTAAGAGTATAAAAATGAAAATCTTTAACCCCTTCACGAGACAATACTTTTACCATATCAATCGCAACGTTGGCTCCAACTAACTGACGAGTTGCAGGGTCGTCATCTAAACCTTCAAATTGGCGATGTAACCAATGTGGAATCGCCACGTTAGTCATTCCAGCAAAACGTTTAGTTTGCTTAAAGTTAGTCACCGGCAAAATGCCAGGGATAATTTCAACATCTATGCCAGCGGTGACACAGCGATCGCGAAAACGTAAATAGGATTCAACATCAAAGAAAAACTGAGTAATGGCACGGTTGGCGCCCGCATCAATTTTTTTCTTCAAGTTAATTAAATCAGCCTGAGCGTTACGCGCATCTGGATGAACCTCAGGATACGCCGCAACCGAAATATCAAAATCTGCCACTGAACGTAATAAACGTACTAAATCATTAGCAAAGCGAGTTGGTTTTGGGCTGCCTTCAGGCAAATCACCACGTAAGGCGACAATGTCTCTAATACCTGAATTCCAATAATGCTTTGCCAGTTCAACTAACTCTTCATCACTAGCATCAACCAAGGTTAAATGCGGTGCCGCTAGAAGATTCGTCTCTTTCTGAATACGTTCAATCACGCTATGAGTACGATCACGTACGCCGGAATTGGCACCATAAGTCACAGAGACAAATTTAGGGTTTAACGGCTCTAAACGACGAACTGAATTCCACAGGATCTCTTCCATCTCTGGCGTTGATGGCGGGAAGAACTCAAAAGAAACATTAATATCATTCAGCTCAGACAAGCTCTGATTTAACGACTGGGCATGTTGCGCATGATGAAAAGCCATAATGTATTCCTTCAACTTCTGTAAAACTTAGGAGCCAATACCAATTAACTAACTTTCAATTTAGCCGTTTGGACGTCTATATGTCCATATACTAGTTTAACTGCATCCTAAGTCAAGCTAAAATACCATCAATTAACCAATTTAAGTCTACAGCTCAATCGCAAGCAATAACGCGAGCGCTAACGAAACCAGCCAAATCCTTTGAACCACAATAAAAATGACTACAGACCGACTATAAGTGTTCACTGTATTCCTTTTAGTGCCTAACAGCTCAAATCAGTTACGCAGCCATCTGCATATGTCTGCAAGCCTTTATCAAATCACTGTGTGACAAACCATCAAACTGACAATAAATGAGTTTCTTATGCGGTTAATAAAAACGAGTATTACTCTGATTAAGCTGGTTAGATTATTTAATCGTTTGATATATATTAAGTTTCTCTGCAAAAATGCTCAAAAGTAACCTCAAAAACATTTCCCATGACATAAAAAAGCTACTATCTAGGTAGCGTTAAAGTAATACGGATATCGTTAAACAAATTACTCGTAATCAGTAGAGTAAGTTTCTTCATAGCTGTGCGAGTAAAGTTCAAACAAGTTGCCAAACGGGTCTTCTAAGTAGACCATTTGTGCTAGCTTACTGTCGTCTTCTGGGTGGTAGCGCATAATGTCCATTCTTACTTTACCGCCATATTGCTCCGTACGCGCAATAGCGCCTTCAAAGTCATCTGTTTGCAAACAAAAGTGGAAGATACCAAGACGGGTAAAATCAACTTCGTGACGTTGTTGACGGTCGATCATTTCAAACATCTCCACACCAATACCGTCAGTCGTGACTAAGTGTGCAATGTTAAAGCCTTTAAAGCCTTCACCAAAAACGGCCACACACATTCTGCCAATAGCAGTTTTACGTTCTTCTTGAACCTTAGTGTTACCCATCACCACTCTTAGTCCCAGCGCTTTAGTATAAAACTCAACCGCTTTATCCATGTCGCCAACCATCAAACCTACATGATTCATTTTCATAACTTACTCCTAAAAACTATTGATTCGTCTTTGTTCGATGGCGTAATCTTACGGCGGACAGGTAATGAATAAAAATTATCAAAACTTATCTAATTGATAATTTAAATTTATAACACTTTGATAATCACAAAATAGAGATTCTCAAGCAATGATGTAGCTTTTGCCAATAAGACAAATTCAACACAGCAGAGAGCTTGAGAACCAACGAGTAGAAATCAGGGAACGGGTTTTATAGGTGAGTGATTAAGCGCAGAGGCAGTGCAGGAAACTTGATGACCCTAACTAATTGTCAACAAGCTTATTTATTTGGTCAAATAAGCTAATGTTGTTTATTAAATTAATTGGTGAGAGGCTCATATTCTTTAGGGAGATGAATGGCTCTGTCTTTCTATTTCGAGAGCAATTAATAATGCGCTATGTGCATCATTTGCGGCGTATCTTTTCTGATGATCGTGTAAGGGGAATATTGACCAATTGGATTGTTGTGCACTCTTAGATAGCCGTTGATTAAAAAACATCGCAACCGCAACTCTAGCGCCAACGCGTTGTTTAACTTGCGCAAAACGCATCACCTTTGAAGAGAGTTCTTCTGTATTGATTAATTTAATGCCAAATTTTCTAAAAAGAAGTTTTTTATCTTCTTTCAATCCAAAACCTACCTTCTTTATTGTCGGGTCAGATAATATTTCAGCGATTGCAGTAAAGTTTTCATAAAATTTTGTAGGAAATAAGAATACTTTAGATTTTGTGGCTATCTGGATTAAATGAGGTCCATCACTGACCTCACCTTTTACAAAACAAGGTTTGCTCTCTGTATCAAACCCTAAACAAGAATGAGTTCTTAACTCCGCTATTGCATTTATAGAGTCGGCTTTGTTTGTAACGACGATAATATTCTCTAAACTAATACCGTCATAAAGGGGTAAATCTCGAATTTGTTCCTTTGTTGGCCTTTGCATTGGATATCCTTTTGCCCAGAGAGTCAGTACTCATGTGTGGCGATATTGATAAGAGCATAAATCGCTAGTTGGCTTTATCCATAACGGTAATGCTAACTAACATTGAGGCCGTTGAAAACTTCCCATAACAGAATACGTGAGCAGTAGGATAAAACCCTGTCGCGAAGTGTTAGCTTTCCAGGAAATGTTGATCGGGCGCTAAGGGTTTGCAAAAGAGTATAAGCGCTCTTCCCCTTTACTCTGTTATGAGCCAAGCACCACTAAGCTGGCCGCTGGCCATAAGTACAAAGCAATAAATAATAGTGCTGGATTCCGGCTCACAAGCATTGCCGGAATGACGAAATAGTGAAATATCAAAATGACTAAATAGTGAAGTGTCGGGCTGACGAAATAGTGAAGTGTCGGCATGACGTTGATGGCCGCAGGCCAAAAAAGCTAAACCCCGGCTCCAAAGCGTTACCGGGATGACAACTTAACTGACCTACTCTTGCAATAGGTCTTTGCAGATATGCACTAAATCGGACTGCACCGCTGCAGCAGTCACCTCACGCCCGGCCCCTGGTCCGCGGATAATCAAAGGGTTACCTTGATAAAACGTACTGCGAATAACAAACACATTATCGCCTGGGGTTAAATTGGCATAAGGATGATGATTATCCACCCACTGCAAACTCACTTCAGCTTGTAACTTACCTTCCACTTTATCCAACGAAGCCACATAGCGCAGTACTTTATGTTGCTCTGTTGCGGCGACATATTGCTGCAACAAACCATCATCTAATTCACTGATGCGTGATAAAAAGTCTTCAAGTGATAACTCTGCTAAGGCTTTGGGCACTAACGAGTTAAGACTGATATCATCTAATTCTATCGCCAAACCAATCTCGCGCGCCAAGATTAACAACTTACGTTGCATATCGCGGCCCGACAAGTCATCACGCGGATCAGGTTCTGTAATACCTAAACTTCGAGCGTGGAGTACTAATTCAGAAAACGGTTTACTGCCGTCATAATTTTCGAACAACCAACACAAGGTGCCGGAAAATATGCCACCAACGGCCTCAATTGTGTCGCCACTGTTACGTAAATCATTTAATGCATGTTGTATTGGTAAACCGGCGCCACAACTCGCGTTATAACGCCAAAACAAGCGACGATTACTGAGTTGCAGTTTTAATTCGCGATAAAAAGGTAATGGCCCAGAGCCGGCTAATTTATTCGCGCTCACCACATGAATTCCGCGGGCAAATAACTCTGGATATTGTAAGGTTAACGCTGCACTGGCACTGATATCGAGTGCGACAATTTCATCGCATGATAACAGTGCCAACTGATCAAACAATTTGTCATAATCCCATTCAATGCCGTGCTGCTGATAATCTTGTTGCCATTGCTCGAGATTAATTCCGTCATTAGAGATTAAGGCTTTTTTCGAGCCGACTAAACCCACTAACTCAACAGTAGCCTCAAGTTCATGATCCAATGCAGGGCTTGCGCGTTTAAATAAATCAATCCACGCCTCACCTATATTACCCACGCCCAACAATAACACTCCGATGCGCATTCTTGGCCCAGCGCAACGACGATGCACTTTCTGAGTCAATAAGCTCACTTGAGCTTGCGGCACTAAGGTGACTAAACTCAGTGAATCTTGATAAACAGGTTTAGCATCGCGGCTAAGTAATCGGGCAAAACTGCGTCTAAAGTGATGCGCATCAGCACTGACAAGGGCCACTAAACCTAAATCAGTTTGGGCACTTAACTCGTCAATACCAAACTCACTGCTGTATTGCGTCAATAAGGCCTGTACTTGTTTCTGGCACTCTAGGGTAAGTGCAAGTTCAATCTTATTCTGTGCTAGCGACCAATAAGCTAAAGGCGTAATGCCAACGTTATCTAAAATAGTCAGTAACGGCTCAATGTCAGCGTTCATTTTAAAACTAAACAACACCACTTCATTTAAGTTAGTCACAACGGGTGCACTGGCTGATGAACTCAGTGGAGCAATTAAGGTAAAGTCAGTGTGTGAAGCATAACTGGACCGCACGGCTAAACTTACGTGAGTATTAAACAATGGCTGTAAGGTACGTGAGTGCAACACAGGCGAGCCTAGACGAGCTAAGCGATCCGCTTCTGCTAGTGACATACTCTTGAGTAATTTAGCGTCATTAATTTTATTCGGGTCGGCGTTAAATACCCCTTCAACATCAGTCCAAATCGTCACACGCTCAATGTCGGCTAAACTGGCAATTAAGGTAGCACTAAAATCTGAACCATTACGGCCCAACAATAACGTATCACCATGACGATTAGCACAAATAAAACCTGTAATAACTAAACGCTCTTGCGGATGTAAAGCGAGTAAGGCTTGTACTTTTTCACGCGATTGCGCCACTAAAATATTGGGAATAGCACCTTCGTCTGCAACCAAAATAGAACACGCATCCACATGAGTGGCTGTTACACCCATTTCTCTCAGCAATGCGGCCATAAGGCGTGCAGACCAACGCTCACCAAAACTGACCACTTGGTTTAATTGGTAGTCATTACGCTGCTCTAAAGACAATAAACTGACTAATTGCGATTTGTCAGTCGACAGGCGCTCACGTAGGTCACGAGCCAGCTCATTTGATAATAACTGTTCAATTAATGTCTGCTGATAACTGATCAGCACTTGAAGCTCTTCTTGCCATAACTGACCGCTGTCACGCAGAGTGAGTAATTTGTATAAAAAGTTAGTCGTTTTGCCGGCGGCCGATACCACAACTAAATCATCACTTTGACCATGTGTAAGCAAAATATGGGCAACACGGCGATAGCAATCTGCATCCGCTAAACTTGAACCACCAAACTTATGTAAATGACTTCGCGTCATTACTAACTCCTTAAACAACTAAGACTTTTATTGCGACAGCTATACTTCTAATTTGAAATAAACAGTGTGGCAAGTGCATATTTTCTATTTTACTTTATTTGGCCGGAACCACAGCAAACTTAAACTCGAATTAAGCCAACTCAAGCTGATTTTATCGCAGTAACAGCGGCGAGACCGGCTTGAATATCCGCGAGCAGGTCATCTGCATCTTCAATACCGACAGATAATCTCAGTAAAGTGTCTTTAATACCAGCCTGCTGCCTTGCCTGTGGGTCCATTGCACGGTGAGTCATGGTGGCAGGAACAGCAACTAAACTTTCCACTCCGCCTAAACTTTCAGCAATACTAAACAAAGATAATGCCTGTAAAAAGGCCACCACTTCAGCTTCGCCACCGGTTAATTCAAAACTTAACATAGCGCCAAAACCTTGTTGTTGTTTTGCGGCAATTTCGTGACCCGGATGGTCTTTTAGCCCTGGATAATACACCTTGGCAACCACATCACTGGCATTGAGTAATTCTACAATTTTTTGCGCATTACGTTGATGCTCACGAATGCGGACTGCCAGCGTTCTTAAGCCACGTAAGGTTAAATAGCTATCAAAAGCAGAACCGGTTAATCCAAGGGTGTTTGACCACCAATGTAATAATTCACCCACTTCAGCATCTTTAGCCACCACAGCGCCACCGACCACATCACTGTGACCATTAATGTATTTGGTGGTTGAGTGAATAACGATATCGGCCCCCAACAATAAAGGTTGTTGTAATATTGGCGACAAAAAAGTGTTATCAACCGTCACTAACGCGCCAACCTCATGGCAAGCGATACTGATCGCATTAATATCGACTACCCGCAGTAATGGATTTGATGGCGTTTCTAACCAGACCATTTTGGGATTTTGCGCTATCGCGTTGCCCAGCGCTTGCGCATCAGTTTGATCAACAACCAATAACTTAAATTGACCTTTTTTGGCCAGGTTAGTAAATAAACGGTAACTGCCACCATAACAATCGTGCGGCACAACCAATAAATCATCTGGGCCCAACAAACTGGTCACTAAGGTAATGGCCGCCATGCCGGTACATGTCACCACACCAGTTACACCTTGCTCAAGTTTTGCAATCGCCTCACCTAATATACAACGCGTCGGATTACCTGAACGGCTGTAGTCAAACTCGCGAGGATTAGTATGGCCATCAAATGAATAATTGGTCGATAAATAAATCGGCGGCACAATAGCACCATGTTGTGTGTCTGTTTCTATACCCTGGCGAACGGCCAAAGTGGCACTTTGATACTGAGTCATAATTGATTCCTAAAAAGTCACAAACACACAATAGATGTCTAGACGTCCAAATTTACCGAAGAGTTCTCCCTGAGTCAACCAAAATAGACGTTTAGACGTCTAAACATCGAGAAATCTATTTGCATCGGGATTAAATAGTAGCAATAATTTGACTAGAGATTGTAACGGTTTAAAATCTGCAGCGTATTTATCGTTAAGGGTAAGTTAATGACTGAATGGAATGGCGAATATATCAGCCCATATGCCGAACACGGCAAAAAAAATGAACAAGTAAAAAAAATTACGGTTTCTATCCCTTTAAAAGTATTAAAAGTACTGACAGATGAGCGGACGCGTCGCCAGATAAATAATCTGCGCCATGCAACTAACAGTGAACTGCTATGCGAAGCATTTTTGCACGCGTACACAGGTCAACCATTACCTTATGACGGTGATTTATCAAAAGATCAGCCTGATAGCATTCCAAGTGAAGCGAAAAAGTTAATGGATGATATGGGTATCGAATGGGAAGAGCTCGAATAACCTACAGGTTAATGAATCCCTCACCGACTTTAAAACTGCCCATTGATACCAATCCTTATTGAAGTTTGCTCTTTTAGCGAAAATGATTAGCGTGGTATTCGAGGCAGTCTTTTAAAGGCAAAGTTGCTGTACGCCTAAAATAGATCCAATTTCAATGTGGATTGCTATAAGCAGTAATATTTTAAAGAGAAATTATGATGTCATTTATCGATCCAACCACTTTGATACTGGCATCAATTATTGTATTTTTTGGCGCGCTAACCCAAAGCTTAATTGGCTTTGGGTTAGCCGTTGTAGCAAGCCCACTACTGTATATTGTTAATCCTCAATTAGTTCCTGTTCCTATTATTGCCATGGGTTTTGCAATCTCTGCAATGACCTTGTTTAGAGAGCGCGGCCACCTGCAGTTTAATGGATTACAATATGCCTTACTGGGACGTGTTCCAGGAGGATTTTTAGGTGCAGGGTTATTACTGTTTGCACCACAAGCCATACTAGGCTTGGTGATTGCAGCAATCGTGTTTATTGCCGTTATCCTAAGCGTCTTTCGCTTTACCGCACCAATCAATCGCATCAGTTTATTTATCGCTGGGGTATTTTCGGGCATATTTGGCAATATCGCTGCGATCGGCGGCCCACCAATGGCCATTTTACTTGCCGGTCAAGATGCCAGTCAATTTAGGGCGGCGCTATCAGCCTTTTTTGTCTTTAGCTCATTAATCGCATTGGCTATTTTAGCCGTTGTCGGCTTAGTTGAAGTAAAACATTTATGGCTATCACTGCTATTACTCCCCTCAGTCATTGCAGGCTACCTTGTCTCTGGTCGATTAATTGGCCGTGTCGATAAAGAGAAAACCCGGGCTGCGACATTAATATTGTGTAGCATTAGCGCAACAATATTAGTAATAAAGTCGACAATCGCATTAATTTAACGCCACTCACTGATTCTCTTTATCAAATGACCTTCCAATAAACAGGGCTGCGCATTATTTTATGTGGCTGAATCCCTGTCACTAAACGTTAATTTATCCTCTAGCAAACTATTACCCTCTAGACAATAGATCTGCATCACATCAACTCCATTAGATTTTTATCAATTAACTTTTTTTCAATTAGTTTTTTCTCATGGATATGATCTACTTCAAATTAACACTACCTCCTTTTAGGTAACATTATTTACAGCAAAACAATAAATATATGTTGCTAAGGCACCAGCCATAAAAAGCTTTGTAGAGGATAAAATGATGAACATTTACGTTAAAGTTGGTATTGCAATCGCGATTGCATTTTCTCTTGGTAGCCAAGTAATGGCTGCAGAAGGTGGTAACCCTAAAAAAGGTAAACATCTTTATAAAAAAGAATGTAAAGCTTGCCACAGTGCCAATAGTGAAGGCAAAGAGCTCACCCCTATGACCAAAACCATGAGCCAGTGGGATCGCTTTTTCACCCGTGATATGCATAAAGCCAAACCTGCTGTTTTCGAGGCGCTATCAGAAAAAGACTTGAAAGATATTCAACAGTTTTTATATGACCACGCAGCCGATTCAGACCAACCAGCAACCTGTGGCTAAGTCATTACAGCTTAGGGCCTTGTCGTCTTAAGCGTCAACATCAGCCAATAACCAAACTGACAAAATAGTGAGGCTTAGCCTCAGGGATTTTTACACCAAAAATTTGCCACATCAGCTTATACATTTGGCAAGTTTAGGGGGAGAGAAAGATGATGAGAACTCTGATATCAATACTTGTAGCTAATGCGCTTTTCATGAGCGGCGCTAGCTTAGCGGCAGACACCGATGCACAAAAAATTGCCGATCTTAAACAACAACTGGCCACCATTACCGAAGATCTTGACGACTTAAACTCACGGGTTGATAAAACTGAGCGCCATACGGCACTGGACAGAGTGTCCATCACTGGTGACTTTAGAACCAAAGCACACTCATTACATTATCAAAATGTCACATGGAACCCTGCCATGAACGTTAACTTTTCTGATTTTGGCGCGAAAGCCATGTCAGGAGCATTTGGCGATCCAAATAGTGCCACCTCACCATTGGGCCAAATGATGATGGCTAATCCTGATTTAGCCAGCGCGTTTCAAAGCGGTATGCTGCAAGGCATTATGCCAATGGTGTTAGGCCAAAAAACCCAACAAGATATTAATAACGACATATTTTACACTACCCGGTTACGCCTAAACATTGATGCCAAAGTATGGGACAACGTCAGCTTTGCCGGACGCTTAACCATGTTTAAGAGTTGGGGAGACTCAGCTGGGGTTAAAGTATTCGACTCGTGGAACTCATTCACCATGGATGGCACCAGTAGCGGTAGCACCAGTGGTGATGAGTTAAAAGTAGAGCGCGCCTATTTTAACTGGAAAGATATTAACGATAGTGGCGTTTACCTCTCTATTGGGCGTCGTCCTTCAACCTATGGCCCACCAAGCCATTATCGTGAAAATGAACTCAGAGGCGGCACACCGTCAGGCCACTTAGTCAATTTCAACTTCGATGGTCTTACCTTAGGTTACAACTTAGGTGATATCACAGGTACTGAAGGGCAAACTGTACGTTTTTGTTACGGTCAAGGCTTTGAGTCACAGTACGGTAATGGCGAATTGTTTGGTGACATCATCACTAAAGACACCCACCTCGGCGGGTTTAATATCGACTTGATTAATGACGGTAACCATTTCTTACAGTTCACCTTATTCGGTGCTAAAGATGTCAATGATGGCTTTACAGGCACCATGGCATTCCCAACTCAACTGGCAGGCATCTTTGCCCCAACCATGTATCAAGACATGCAAAAATTTGACAACTTTAACTTCGTCACCCGCGTGCAACCAAGCGGTGTGATTGGTGATATGTACTTAGGTGGACTTGGTTATGCCTATGAATCCGATGACGATATGAAAGTGTTTGCTTCACTCGGCTGGACTCGTGCAGAACCGAACGGCAATGCCGGTTTATTCGGCGGCATGTTAAGCGATGCGGTATTTGAAGCCGAACTTAATAGCACAGGTACTGAAATCATTATGGTGCCAAAAGAAACCGTTGATAGCGACACCAAAGACGGTTATGGCATTTATGTGGGTATGCAAATCCCTGCCCCCTTCGGTAAATTCGGTTTGGAATATAACTACGGCTCTAAATACTGGAGTCCCTTCACCCAAGCACAAGACGACCCAATCGGCAGTAAGTTAGCCACCCGCGGTCATGTTGCCGAAGCCTATTATATCTTTGATATTAATCCAAAAATGTTTATCAAGTTAGCCGGTTTGTATTACGACTATGAATATACCGGAAGTGGCTCACCAGTGGGTGCTCCTCAGAAAATTGACGATGTGATTGCCGGTAGTGCCTACTCAATGCTGCCTGTGGTTGACACTGCCTATGACGTCAATGCCTCACTGACCGTTAACTTCTAACACTCACTTAACCTTCTAACTTGGCCCCCCTGAGCACAAGCTCAGGGGTAAGGACAAACACCATGAAACTATTATCAGCACTGGCTGTATTACTGTTATTAAGCAGTAGTGCACAGGCTGCCTTTAACCACAAAGAGGCGTTACAAGGGCCTTTTACCAGCGGCACCGAGGTGACAACACAATGCTTAACCTGCCATCAAGAACATGCAGAAGAGTTTATGAAATCTTCCCACTGGACTTGGGAGTTAGAACAAAAACTGCCAGGTCGCACTGTTAAAAGAGGCAAGAAAAATAGCATCAACAACTTTTGTGTGTCGATCTCTGGCAATGAACCACGTTGTACCAGTTGCCATGCGGGTTATGGTTGGAAAGATTCTACATTTGATTTTAAAGACATGACCAAAGTCGATTGCTTGGTATGTCATGACACAACAGGGACGTACATTAAAGATCCAGCTGGTGCAGGTGAACCGTTAGCCAAAGTCAATTTAACGAACGTAGCACAGAATGTGGGAGCGCCCGTGCGTGATAATTGCGGCAGTTGCCACTTCTACGGCGGCGGTGGTGATGCCGTTAAACATGGTGATTTAGACTCATCGATGGCTTACCCAGACAAGGCAACCGATGTCCACATGGACACCGACGGTAATGACTTCCAGTGCCAAACTTGTCACGTCACTGAAAATCATCAAATCAGCGGTAACGCTATGGGCGTATCACCTGGTGGTGAAAACAAAATTGGCTGTGAAAACTGCCATGATGCCGCGCCTCACAAAAATAAAAAGCTTAATACACATACTGCAACAGTAGCGTGTCAGACCTGTCATATACCGTCATTTGCTAAAAATGAACCCACTAAAATGCGTTGGGACTGGTCAAAGGCAGGACAAGATCTTCCTGAAACTACAGACCAATATGGCAAGCACACCTTTATGAAAAAGAAAGGCAGCTTTATTTGGCAAAAAGACGTTCCACCACAATACGCTTGGTTTAACGGTCACGCAGATGCCTACATGGCGGGCGACAAAATTGATCCAACTACAGTGGTAAAATTAGCTTTTCCATTAGGTGATATAAAAGACCCTAAAGCTAAAATCTATCCATTTAAAGTGCATACAGGTAAGCAAATATACGACACCGAACTCAATATATTACTGACCCCTAAAACATACGGTAAAGGTGGTTACTGGACTGACTTTGATTGGGACTTAGCGGCCAAACTGGGTATGGAAGCGAACCCAACCATGGTAGAAAAAGGACTTAAGTACAGCGGTAAACATGGTTTTGTTGAAACCGAAATGTGGTGGCGTATCAACCATATGGTGTCACCAAAAGATAAAGCATTACAGTGTAATGACTGCCATAACAAAGGCCAACGCTTAAACTGGCAAGCCCTTGGTTATGATGGCGATCCAATGAAAAACAGCAAAGGGATTAAGCACGCTAAAGCAGAATAAAGTCGCATAAATCTCTAGTATAAAAGACGAATATCAAACCCAAAACCGCCATCAACATATTGATGGCGGTTTTTTAGTCGTTAAAAATGGACTAAAAAGCTAAACCTTGGCACTGGAAATCTTGTTCAATACCACTGACAGGATCAATAAAACGCAAGCGTTTAGCCAATAACTGTAATGGTTTATCAAAATTATCCGGCCCTTTAGGTTGTAACACCGGATAAAAGCGATCATTGATGATAGGCATGCCTAGACTCAACATATGCACTCGTAATTGATGAGTTTTGCCAGTAATTGGGCTTAACTCAAATAATCCTAAATCACCTTTTACTGCCACTAAGCTGATTTCAGAATGGCTATTGGCCTCACCTTCGATCACCTGCATAGTAAAGCTTGGGTTGGCTGGAGCGATACGATTTTTCACCGTCCAGTGGATAGGTAATGCACAGCTATTATCAGCTAATTGAGTCAATAATTGCGGGGTTATCTTTGCAATGGCCTGATAGTTTTTAGTGATGTTGTCATCTAAAAACAATTGATGATAAGCATGCCGAGTTTGCGGATTGAGTGTCATTAACATCACCCCTGCGGTGTCCTTATCGAGCCGATGAGCGGGTGCAACAGTGTCAATTTCTGTCGCAATACGTAATCGATGTACTAGGCATTCGTTAACGTAATTACCACCTGGCGTTACAGGTAAAAAATGCGGCTTGTAGACGATAATGGTATGACTGTCTTGATACAGTACTTGCTCTGCAAACGGCACTTGCGTTTCGGCTAACACTTCACGGTAATAATATACCCGCGCAGTAGCTTGATAAGCACTGTCTGCGGTAATTAATTCACCATTTAGCCAATGCACTTTGCCATCGTTAATCCGCTGTTGCCATACACTGACATCGATTTGCTGAAAATGATCGACCAAAAACTCCAACACAGTTTGGTATTGCTTGCCCGCTAACTCAGTCGCGCGTGGTAACACAATATACGAAGGTTGAGCGGCAATGGCGGCGGTTGCTGTTTTGGAGGCTGATTGAGTGTGACTCTTGCTATAGTTTGCTGAATTAGGCATAAATAACTTGGCTATATGAAGATAACAAATGGCAAAATGATAACGCTATCTTATCAGGCTAGGCCCAGATTGTATCTTGATTATCACTATCTCAATAAGCCACGTCATGCGTCATACATCCACATGCGATTTAAGCAACTGCAGGACAAAATCCATGGTTTTATGGCAGTTAGGTTGCTCGACAAGAATCAACTTATCGCGATTATACATAGGTAAGACTTCTAACCAACGCTGACTAACCCAAGTAGCATCTTCTAAATGAGTTTGTGAATACAATTCCAGTAAATCTGGATTCACTTGATAAAATTGGTCCAGTGCGGCACTGATAATTTCAAACTCGCCCGCAATAGGTTCATGATCCCAATTAGCGCAAGGAAGCGCGCGGGCTATCCAGCAACCGTCGCGTTTTTTTGCTGCAGATAATATTTTAAGCCGCTGTAAACCTTCAATAATAATGCTTAAAGATCCATCGTCTAACTGGTTGAAATCAATGATATTACATTGGGTAACGGCAATGTAACAAGGCGGCTCACTATTGAGTTTCAATGGCGCGAATGCTAAGCCATAGTGGCCTTTGAGTACATCGGCAACCATACGTAAATCGCTCGGTGTCACCACTCGAATTTCAAGTCGACCACCTGGCAATAACACTCCATCTTGGATAAGTAATGCCACTTCTTTTGTTTGCATAACAGCCTCCTACACCATAGGTGAAGTTACTGAACTAAAGTCAAATCAATAAGACAAGTGTAGCAGTGGTTAATATTTCAACAACTTAAGCAGTGTAAATAATGCTTATTACCGACGTCACCAGCCATTTACACTTGGTCTTATTTCAATAGACCTAGTTCAATAAGACTATCTTTCACAAACAGGACAAAAAACACTCAGAGAGTGGCCACTTTACAAACGTTCAATACGATCCATTATCGTGCCAGAGGCGACTATCTCGGCAAATTCATCCGCTAATATTTGACTTTTTTGTACACTTTGCTGCCAATAAGCAATACGAGTTGGGGTATCTAAATGCTTAAAATCTTCACGGTCTGGAATTTTACTAAAGGGTAAACTGGCAATAAATTGCTTACTCGGTGCTAAAATTAAGCCATTGTGGTAATTGGCTTTGGCTTTGCGCCATAACAGGGACTTATCAAACCAGCCGGGGCTCATATAAGGATAAAAGTGCGGATATAAACTCAAGCCAGTTGCTGCGGGTAATGGCATATCAAAATGGTAATCGGTAATGCCGCCATCGTAATAATGGCCTTTTGGCGATCCTTGCAGGTCTTTAACCGGATCAAGCAGCAACGGGATCGATCCACTGGCCAATAGTCCATGACGAATATTGTCTTGAGTTAATTCAACATGCTTAGTCGGCAAATCTTTTAAGCGCCTAAAAGGTGATGCATCATCTTTATGGCTCAGAATTACCCGCTCAAAATGCCAACCTAAGCTTTTACGATTAACCACGTTACTCACAGCCGCCATAGACAGCCCAATCATTAAGCCAAACTTGGCCTGAATGCGATTTAAATGCCGAGCGCGGCACGCCACCATATGATGGCGAATTAACGGATTAGCAATAATATCAGCACCTTGCTGCTCACCCAGAATACCATCCACAATGTGCAATACTTGGGCACTGACTTGTTCACGCGTTGGTTTTTTTTGGTAATCTTGATGGATATAAAAATGTTCTAATCTTTCATAAGCCGCTAAGGGATCTTGTTGTGCCATACAAGATAAGCGCCATGCGCCCGACGATGCGCCCATGGTATAGAGCGGATCTTGGCGTTGTTTAAAAAACTCACTAAATAAATATTTATCTAAGCCCGCTATCGCCAACCATTTAGGCCCGCCTGAAGCAGCAAAAAGCTGGGTAAATAATGATTGTTGCAAGCCGTTCGCTTCAAGTTGTTCGTAAGCAGTTGGTCCAGCAAGTAAACGTAATGCAGGCAATGTACAATCCTTCTTATATTTGTAATGCTGATATCTTGCTAAAACTGTATGCTTTAACGCTAACACGCTATGATGTTTTTGTGATTATTATCTTACGGAATTTTTATGATTGTTGATACTTTAACTAACCGTCATCTATATACGTCACTCAGCCCGAGATTAGCCAAAGCTTTAGCCCATCTTGCCGAGACCGACTTTAGCCAACTTGAGGTAGGAAACTACCCAATCGAAGGCAAAGATATTTTCGTTATCATTAATGATTATGAAACTAAACCCAAAGAAACAGAGCCATTTGAAGTTCATCGTCAATATATTGATGTGCAATATGTGGTTAGCGGTGAAGAAGAGTTTGGCTATTTACCTTTAGCCAACCAAACCCCTTCTAAGCCATATTTTGATAAGCATGATTACGCCGAATTCGATTTTCAATCGAACCAAGATGACGCAGCATTTATTCCGCTAAAGGCGGGGATGTTTGCGCTATTTTTCCCTGGTGACATTCATATGCCTGGTACGAGCGCAACCCCACAGAAAGTCCGCAAAGTAGTCATTAAAGTTCGAATTTAATGGCCTTACATAAAAGATAGCTAAGTTCATATGTGCTATTTTAGGTTATAGAATACAATAGGCCTTGAGACTCTTAGCTTGGGGCTTTTTATTAATGGATGACTCAAATCATTAGTAATAACACTCCGGTGATGCGCTAAACAACTCAAGTGGTATTTTTTAATGCTATCAGGATTAATCCTTGTTAAAATCATGGTAACTTTATAGGAGAGTGTTTCAATGGCAATGTATGTAGTGGGTCACAAGATCCCTGATTCAGATTCAATTTGTGGTGCAATCGCATTAGCATATTTAAAAAACCAAATCGGTGAACCAGCTATTGCTGCCCGTTTAGGTGAGTTATCACCAGAAACCGCATTTATTTTAGAGAAATTTGGTTTTGAAGCACCTGAATACAAAACCAGCTATGCTGGTGAAGAAGTCTACATTGTTGACCATTCAGAAATTACTCAAGCACCAGATGATATTGCTCAAGCAACTATTGTCGGTATTGTTGACCACCACAAATTAGGCGATCTCACCACTTCTACTCCGCTAGAATGTTGGATTCGCCCAGTGGGTTGTAGCAACACAGTGATCAAAATGATGTACGATTTTTACCAAGTAAAAATTCCAGCAAACATCGCTGGCATCATGATGTGCGCCATTTTAAGTGACACTGTCATTTTCAAATCACCAACCTGTACCACTGCAGACATTCGTTGTGTCGAAGCATTAGCTGAAATAGCGGGTGTTGAAGACTTTAAAGAAGTCGGCATGGACATGTTTAAAGTAAAATCAGCAGTTGAAGGCACGCCAGCACGTGATCTAGTTATGCGCGATTTTAAAGACTTCAACATGAACGGTAACTTAGTTGGTATTGGCCAATTAGAAGTGATCGACTTGTCTGTATTTGACGACATCAAAGCTGATTTAGAAGCTGATATAGCTAAATTGAAAGTCGAAGGCAATCGTCACAGCGTATTATTACTGCTAACCGATATCATGAAAGAAGGTTCAGAAATGTTAGTGGTTTCTGATTCAGCAGATTTAACCGAGCGTGCTTACGGTAAGCCTACCGTTGATGGCCGCGTGTGGTTAGACGGCGTATTAAGCCGTAAAAAACAAGTTGTACCTGCACTGCAAGATGCATTTGCAAAGTAAGTCGTGGTAAAAAATTCAATAAAAAAGCTGAATCAATTGATTCAGCTTTTTTTATCTCTAATACATCTTATCGGCATGGTTAACACACCAAACTCATACTGGTATATCACAGCCCCATAGCTCAATGGAGGGCTGTTTAGTGGTAGGCTCACCGACCCAATAACTCATTGGGTGGCATTGTTGCCCAGCCTGAGCCGATGAAACACATAACTGATAATCCCCCGCTTCTGGAGTTCTGCCTAACTTTAGGATTGGCAAAATAGGTAAATTGGGTTTGTAGTGCCAACTGCCATCTTTTAACACCGCATCGGCAGGAATTTCCATCCCTGCACCACTGCCTTTTACCCTGGCTTGTTCTAAAATAAAACCTTCATTCGTTAAACGATAATCTTCGGCCCAACGAATTTTTTCAATCGTGTGCGTCCAAGACAGAGTCATTTCTTCAGCCGGCACTTGCGCCCAAATAGTGCCAGCTAGCCCTAAACATAACCCTAGCATTATTGGTCCTGCGCTAAACGTTTGAGCTTACGAGCGCGCCATACGTGGTGTAAAATAAATGCCAGAGCTAAACCAAAGCCTAATTCATCACTTAATGGCGTCGCTAAAATCAAACAGCCACCAGCAACAAAGCCTAAAATACGTTCCCACCAATAAAGGTTTTGTAATAAGTAGCCGGTAAAAATCACCCCCCAAATACCAATCGCAACGGTTGCTTTTAGCACTACAAAAATAGTCTCTAGCACACCACCACTTTGGAGCATTAACGCGGGGTCGTATACCGCCATAAAAGGAATGATAAACCCAGCAATCGCAATACGAATAGCCCACAAACTGATTTTTAAGCCTTTCTCTTTTGCTATTGGCGCGGCCGCGAAACACGCTAGTGCAACCGGTGGAGTGAGGTCAGCCATAATGCCAAAATAAAACACAAACATGTGCGACACAATTAACGGCACACCTAAGTCGAGTAATGCTGGAGCAGCTATTGAACTGGTAATAATGTAGTTAGGGATAGTGGGGATCCCCATGCCTAAAATAAGACAAGTTACCATGGTCAATACTAACGATAAAAACAGATTATCTTGGCCCACCGCCAAGATATATCCAGCAAAAGTAGAGGCTATACCCGTAAGTGAGACGATACCAATAATCACCCCCACCAGCGCACAGGCAATACCTACAGGCACGGCATGACGGGCACCTTCAACTAATGCATGTAAACATAATGTTAGGGTTGCTTTGCCGCCTTTAACAAACCAACACATCACCATCAGTATGGCAATGATGCCAAACATCACCCCTATGCCCAATTGAAAGAAGCCAGCACATAACACGCCAAGTGCTATCCAAAAAGCAAAACGCATCACAGCAGATGATACATTTAAAATTATCGCCGAACCTAAAATCACAATGGCGGTCAGTGCTAGACCTACCATGCCTGAAAACAGTGGCGTACGCCCAGAGAACAACAAGCCAATCAAAATAAATAACGGAATGAGTAAGTACCAACGTAACTTAATCGCCGCCCATGGATCAGGACATTGATCTTTGGGTAAGCCAGATAAATTGGCGCGTTTTGCCTCTAAATGCACCATCCAAAATACTGAGCAAAAGTACAATACCGCAGGGATCATCGCCGCTTTAGCAATTTCAATAAATTGCACGTTAATGGTTTCGGCCATAATAAAAGCCACAGCGCCCATAATCGGCGGCATAATTTGGCTACCCATACTGGACGTGGCCTCGACCCCGCCGGCAAAAGCTGAACGATAGCCAAAGCGTTTCATAAGTGGAATGGTAAACTGTCCAGTGGTGACCACATTAGCAACCCCCGACCCGGTAATGGTGCCCATGAGTGCCGATGACACCACAGACACTTTTGCTGGCCCACCGACTTTGTGACCAAATAAGCCCATGGCAAAATCGGTGAATAAACGGATCATTCCGGCTTGTTCTAAAAAGGCACCGAACAAAATAAATAAGAAAATATAAGTCGCTGAAACATAGGTTGGTGTGCCATATAAGCCTTCTGTACCAAAGGCTAACTGGTTAACTATTTGGTCAAAACCATAGCCCCGGTGCATTAATTCACCCGGTAAATATTCACCAAATAAACCATAAGCTAAAAATAAACCACAGATAATAGGCAGTGCAATGCCCATCACTCGCCTTGCCGCTTCAAACACTAACGCAACTAATACCACACCAATTATCATGTCATTTTGGGTTAAGTCACCAGAGCGTTGAATTAAGTCTGCTTCAAACACCCATTGATACACAGCTGTTGCCATACCCGCTAAACCAAGTAGCCACGCCAAAGGTTGCCATGGCTGACTCTTGCCCATACCGGGGTAACTGATAAACACCACTAATAATAAAAAACCCACGTGCACTGCGCGTAATACTTGGGTTGAAACCGGATGAAATGCAGCTGTGGTAATTTGAAAAATTGAAAAAATCAGCGCCACAAAAAACAATGCTTTTGGCCAATCGCGGGTATCTGCACTTAAGCCATGTTCAGACATAGTAGTCTGGTTATTGGATGGATCACTCATGGTACGCCTCTACACTTACTACAGCTAAAATCGGTGTGTCTAAAAAACAACTAAGCGCTTGCTTAAGGTTAAGCAAGCGCTCACAAAAAGAAGCATAAGATTACAGTGCATTCACTTCTTTGTAGTAACGTTCAGCACCTGGATGTAATGGGATGGGTAAGTTTTTAGTAGCCGTTTCTAAGCTTATATCTTTCGCCGCAGAGTGCGCTGTGCCTAAACGGTCAAGGTTTTCAAACATCAGCTTAGTCATTTGATAAGCAATTTCATCAGAGACCTTACTGTGGCTTACAAGTAAATTCTGAATCGCAACGGTACTGACATCTTCCGTTTGACCTTCATAAGTATTGGCTGTAATCACTCCGACTTGGTAAGCAGGATTATTGATTTTAGCCACCACATCAGCAGGGATCTCAACAAAGTTAATCGCCATTGTTGCTGCTAAATCTCGAATGGCTGCCATACCTAGGCCAGATGATTGCAACGTCGCATCCAATTGACGGTTTTTAATCAACTCAACAGATTCGGCATAAGGCAAAAACTCGACTTTAGCCATATCGTCATAGCTTAAGCCGGCAGCGCTGAAAATAGCGCGTGCGTTTAGCTCAGTACCTGATTTAGGGGCGCCGACAGAAATGCGTTTACCTTTTAAATCTGCAAGGCTATTAATCCCAGCGTCTTTATTGGCGACAATTTGAATAAAGTTTGGATAGGTTGCCGCAATCACACGTAACTTATCCAGTGGTTTGTTAAAGCCAGCGTCAGCATCACCAGCCCATGCTGCAGACACAGAATCACCTAATGCAAGGGCTAACTCACCTCGTCCCGCTTGTAATAAGTTAAGATTTTCAACAGAAGCTTTAGTCGCTTGAACAGAAGTTTTAGAGTCCTCAATACCCTTGCTATAGAGTTGTGAAAGTGCAACTCCAATAGGATAATACACACCACTGGTTCCGCCGGTGAGGATGTTAATAAATGTCGGCGCAGCCATAACTGCGGTACTAATAGACAGCGCAGCAGCTGCGCCAATCATGCAAAAACGTTTGGTTAATTTCATCCTGCAATATCCTTATTTTTTATATTGTTATCAGTATTATTGTGCTGTAACACTACCACTGTCATCCAATACTGCCTATATAGACTAAAGGCTAACAACATGGTTGTAGATTGAATTTATTTACTATTTCAGTCACTTCAATAATGCTTCGACACGTAACCTAGGCAATGATCATCACCCATTGTGTATCGCTAATCGAACCGTGAGTGATTAATACCGCACCATAACGAGTATAGTGAATAGAATAAAAAAGGTGCCAACAATGTTGGCACCTTTTAAGTCAATCCTGTTTACCCCATTTAAACGCGGGATAAGCATGCTGTTAAACATTACATATTCATGCAATTTGCATAATAAGTTACCGTTGCAGGCCAATCGGAAAACACACCAATAACACCAACATCTTTAGCCAGTACATCTAATAACTCAAAAGTGTCGCCTTCGTTATCTATAGCATCAGCAATGCTTTGATAATACCAACCGCCCCCACCTTGACTCAGTGGGCCAGAACGCTCAAGAGACCATGCGATAATTTTTAAGCCTGCTGCATTAGCCGCGTTGGCATATTCAGAAGGTATGATGGCCTTGTTATTATCTAAGGTGACTAACATCCATAAAGGTGGCGCGATAATTTTCACGCCATCAGCGGCTAAGGCATCCATACTCGGTGACCAAGTCGCGCTGTTTTGCGGATCAAATCCAGCCTGCTCATCACGTCCATCAAGGTAAACCGCCTGCTCGGCAAACTCTGGCGCATTGGCTATCCAATATTTTACATCGTCTAAATTAAATGACTGCGGGAATACCTGTGATGCATCGACACCTGCGGCGGCATATTCATCTAGCATTTTTTGGGCATAATCTTGCTGAGTAAATCCATCATAAGGCATGCTCACACTGGCCGATTTAAGCTCAGGGGTCATCTTTACACCTGCGGCTTTAAACAAGGCTATACTCTCAGCATGGGTCATTAAGGTGCCATTACCCGCATATAAATCGGTGCGCCAGTTTGGTGTACCATCAATAAACTCTGCAACCGTGGTGGCCTTAGGATTAAAGCCATCCATTTTGCCTTTTAAGGTTTTAAATTCAGCCAGCGTAATATCACTTGTACAACAGGTTGCTGTAGCACTCACGCCGTTAGCGGCATCGGCAGGTGAAAACGGCACCGAACATTTATTGGCAAGCTCAGGGATTGCGAGAATATTCGTCGTCGTTGCTAAGTCGCACTGTGAATGGCGACATACCAGCGCTTTGTCGGCTGTAAAAGTGACGTCACACTCAACAATACCGGCACCGGAATCAATAGCCGCTTGATAAGATTCTTTGGTGTGCTCAGGAAATTGCATCGAGGCACCACGATGGCCAATGGCAAAGTCAGTGCGGTAAAATGGTCCAGTCTCGCATTGGGCTAATTGAGTTTTTAATTCACTGTCTTGCATTTGATCGACTAAAAATAACGGCCTAAGGCCGACTTGCGCGACAACACTTTTATCTACCACTGCTGAAGCCGTGTCATTATTGTCGTTACTGTTACAGCCTGAGACCCATAACATACTGGTTAAAATAGAAATAATGCCCAGTGTTATACTTTTTTGCCCTGTCATTTTAGTACCTCCGTGTAGTAATGCTGTAATGCATTGTTTGTTAAAATTATCTTACGCAATGAATATGACTAAAATAGCGAACTAATATGACAATATTAGTATCTACTGTATTTAAGATAGATTGAGTTGCTAGGCTGCAAAGCAATTAATAAAGAGAACCATAATGTCAGATACAACACTCTATTATGTGCACGACCCTATGTGCAGCTGGTGTTGGGGATATCGCCCCACATGGGACACCCTCCAAGCCCAACTGCTGCAGCAATTTAACCAACAACTGACAATAAAATACTTAGTTGGCGGTTTAGCACCCGATTCTGAACTGCCTATGCCACAGGCCATGCAGCAAATGCTCCAACAAACTTGGCATAAGATAGCTCAACAATTGGGGACTCAATTTAATCACGACTTTTGGCAGCACAGCCAACCTAGACGATCAACTTATCTAGCCTGCAGAACCACTATTGTTGCACGCCAATATGGACTTGAGCAGCAAATGATCAACTCAATCCAACAGGCTTATTATCTGCACGCGCGCAATCCATCTGATATTGGCACCTTAACATCTATCGCCACTCAATTAGGCATCCCGGCAGATCTTTTTAACCAGCAACTAAACGCCAGTGAAACAGAAGAGCAATTAATCACAGAAATTAACCTTGCCCGCCAACTGCCTATTCAAGGATTCCCCTCGTTAGTATTGATGGTTGCTAACAACGCCTATCCTATTAGGCTTGATTACCAACAATGGCAAACGAGTTTAGCCGACATCCGTACTATTTTATCAAATCCTCCAGCTTGTTGAGGTTGTCATAAGAACACATTTTTACGCCATGGCTTACTGTTGTCGCTTAATCCAATCTGTACTCGGAGACCAGATAATCTGCCTTTTAGATATATAATCTGCACGACATTGATTAGCATTTGGTATTGATGGTTAATATCCTATACTCTTGCACGTCGAAAACGACACAGCCCCAAAGGCTAATGATAACAAGAGGCAGTGAATGGCAGATCGTAAACGAGGTTTTTTCGGTTGGACATGGTTTGTCATGTGGCGGTTGTTGCTATTACTGACGCTATTATTATTGCTGCTACGATTTGTGCCACCACCGACTACGTCATTTATGCTGCAAAGCCCTTATCCAGTTACCCAGCACTGGGTCAGCATTGATAAGTTGCCGTCGCAAATAGCGCTGGCGATGGTTGCCTCAGAAGATCAGCGTTTTCCAGAGCACTTCGGTGTCGACTTCACTGCTATCAGTAAAGCCCTTAACCAGTCAGACGATGGCGAAGGCCTTCGCGGGGCTAGCACTATAACCCAACAAACGGCCAAAAACCTTTTGCTATGGCCGGGGCGAAGCTTTATTCGTAAAGGTCTGGAAGCGGGTTTAGCCTTGAGCCTTGAGGTGATTTGGGGTAAAAAACGTATCTTAGAGGTGTATGTAAACGTGGCTGAGTTTGGCAAAGGAATTTACGGCGTAGAAGCAGCCAGCCAGCATTACTTTCATAAATCGGCACGCAATCTCAGCAGTAATGAAGCCGCACGGCTGGCAGTGCTACTACCAAGCCCTCGCAAACGCGATCCCAATAATTTAACCCCTTACCTTCGCCAGAGAGTCGTCTGGGTTGAACGACAAATGAAACAACTTGGCGCTGGCTATTTACGCCCTATTCTTAATTAACGCTAACACCTTAAAAAGGGTCAGATGAAGATTGAGTCCATCTGACTCAAGCGCTTTATCGGCAAGCCTCAGTATCCTAATCGCATGATTCGCAAACTATAAGGTCGACACTGACGACTATTCATCCTTGAGTGACGCTGCATATAGTCAATCCTGATGAATTAAAGAGCTGATGCTCAATCAACCATTATCTAATTTACGGGGCTTTTTTACAGGCCATTTGTTAGAATTCATTATTATGTTGTGGCCGCAGTGTTTGCTGCCATTATTCTGCTTCGCAATAAGCATTCAGGTTTTACTATTTAAAGGCAGGTTATGACCGTTCTTCTAATGACTCCACCTATGACTCAGCTGAATACACCGTATCCAGCAACAGCGTATTTGACCGGTTTTTTACGCTCACGAGGCTATGAGGCGGTGCAGCGAGATCCTGCGATTGAGCTGTTTCTTGAGATGATGACGGCGCCTGCGCTAGAGATTATTCGTCAGCACGTGGAAGAAAACTTCGAGCATTTTGAAGACGATGAACTGCCTGATGTTATCTTCAATTTTCTGGCTGAGTTTGAGCGTTATCATCTGACCGTTGAGCCCGCGATTCGTTTTTTACAGGGTAAAGACCCCAGCCTAGCGATGCGGATTAACTCGCGCCGTTTCTTACCTGAAGGCCCAGCGTTTGATGCAATTGCTCAAATGGAAGCCGTATCTGGCGATGTGTTGCAAGCGGCTTTTGGTAATTTAGGCGTACAAGATAAAGCTAAATATCTCGCCACCCTGTTTATCAATGATCTGTCGAACGTCATCACCCAAGGTGTTGACCCGTATTTTGAAGTCAGCCGTTATGGCGAGAAATTAGCAGCGGCCAACCCAAGCTTTGACAACCTTTACGACACCCTAATGGGCGAACCGAGTTTCAGCTCTGAAATTTTGGAGCAGTTGGTCGAGATGTATCTGGAAGACACACAACCAAGCGTAGTCGCACTAACCGTGCCGTTTCCCGGTAATATGCTCGGCGCGTTACGGATTGCGCAAACCTGTAAGGCCATTAACCCTGAGATCCCTATCGTCATGGGCGGCGGGTTTGTTAATACCGAACTGCGCGCACTCAAAGACCCTCGGGTATTTGAGTTTGTCGACTATATCTGTCTAGACGACGGCGAACGTCCCTTAATCACCCTGCTGGAGTACTTTGAAGGTAAGCGTGAGATAGACGAGTTAGTGCGAACTTACTTTCTCGCCGAAGATGAAAATGGCCAACCTTATGTCCACTTAAATCAAAATGATCAGCTGCACGATATTCCGCAAAGCGAAGTCGGCGCACCGATTTACGACGGCCTGCCACTGGGCGAATATCTGTCTTTGTGTGAAATGCTCAACCCGATGCACCGTATTTGGAGTGATGGCCGCTGGAATAAACTCACCATAGCCCATGGCTGTTACTGGCGCAAATGCAGCTTCTGCGACGTTAGCTTGGACTACATCGACCGCTACGATACCGCAGGCGCCGATGTGTTGGTTGACCGAATTGTAGAGCTTATCGAAGAAACCGGACAAACAGGTTTTCATTTTGTCGATGAAGCTTTACCGCCAAAAACCTTATTTGCGTTTGCAAAACGCCTTATAGAACGTGGGGTCGTGATCAGTTGGTGGGGCAATATCCGTTTTGAGCGCACCTTTAGCCCAGACCGCTGCCAGTTACTGGCAGATTCTGGTTGTATCGCGGTCAGCGGCGGCCTTGAAGTGGCGTCAGACAGACTACTGAAACTAATGAAAAAAGGCGTGAGCGTTGAACGAGTCGCCCACGTGACTAAAGCCTTCAGTGACGCGGGTATTCTGGTGCATGCCTATTTAATGTATGGTTTTCCCACACAAACCGAACAAGAAACCATAGATTCATTGGAAATGGTGCGTCAGTTGATGCAGCAAGGTTGTTTCCAGTCCGCCTACTGGCACCGTTTTGTCGCCACGATCCACAGCCCTATCGGCATCAACCCAGAGCAATTTGGCATCACCCTTGCTGAACGTCCTGAAATCTTATTCGCTGAAAACGATGTCGACTTCACCGACCCAACAGGTACCGATCATGACATGCTTGGCGAAGGGCTACGTAAAGCGCTTTACAACTATATGCACGGTATCGGTTTTGATCAGCCGATGAGCTTTTGGTTTAACCAGCCTCTCGCACGCACTACGATGAAAAAAGACCTGATATCAAAAGCTGTGAATAATTTTATTTTGAGCCATGAAGAGTAAGTTCGGGCTCTCTCATTGAAATAAGTCAACGCAACCTAAAGAATTGGCAGTTAAATTCAGCTTTACAGGCGCACTATGACCCTACTTATATAACAAAGGATAAGTGGGTCCAAGATTAGAATATTGAAGGTTGAAGGTTGATTTATCACTGTTCTGCATAGAGAATAGCTGCCAATTAAAGTGATACATAAAGCATAGGAATAGCAATAAGATGATGACAAAATGGGCGATACGCTTTTTACAAATGGCCGAGCTCGTAGCATCTTGGAGTAAAGACCCCTCCACCCGAGTTGGCGCAGTAATCACCGAAAACAATCGCATCGTCTCTTTAGGCTTTAATGGTTATCCTCACGGAATATCTGATAGTGCTGAAACCGATAACCGTGAAATGAAACTGCTAAAGACACTTCATGCAGAAGAAAATGCCATTCTCCATGCAAAACGAGATCTCAGTAGCTGTGAGATTTGGGTGACTCACTTCCCTTGTCCAAACTGCGCCGCCAAGATTATCCAAACTGGATTGCGCGCCGTACATAGTCCACAACCCAACGAAGATTACCTGTCACGCTGGGGAGATAAGATTAAAGTCAGCCAAGATATGTTTGAGCAAGCTGGCGTTCAAGTCGATTGGATGCAGCTAGATTAACTAAGCAGGGACTATGCTCATATAAGTGGGGTCAGAACGAAAGAGCCAAGTGAATAAACTTAACCGTGGGTAGCTCGATGCATCAGTCGTTGATTTCGGGTAACAACTCACGTATTGCTTGATTCAGACGAGCCATAGTCTCTGCATCTACGCTTTTGGAACACATAAGGTAACGATTAAGTCCTGGCGGCATGTCAGAATAATACATTGGCAACAAACCCATGGCACTGATTTCACCCATTCGGTTGATATAATCATAATCTTCTCTGTCTATAAGCATATAGTCGGCCCCATGATTGAGTGACACCATCTTAGCCAAACTCTCCACGGATCGCGCCGAATCTGTTACAGAATGACTTTTACTCTCTATCACCAGATCAAGCTCAGGGCCATAGGACACGTGGGCAACCACGCCGAGCTTGAGTCGTGGATCTTCGAACAATGAACTTAAGCTCTGGTGTTGTTTTACAAGCTCGATAACCCTGGGGGCCACTAGCACCATATGCGGCCTATCTTTATGGATCACCAGAGAAAAATTTGCATATAACTCCCGGTCGGCCAGCTTATACCAGCTGGGGGAGCAGATAGCGTCACTGTCGTTCTGAATATTAGCAAAAATACGCTTAACCGGGACTTCTGAATAAGTTGCTGCAACACCGGCACGGCGGAAGATCTCCTGGGTCATATCGATAATAAAGCCGCGAGGTTGACCACTTTCGCTATAAGTGTAAGGAGGCTTATCACGATACTCAACTCTTACCCCTGGCGTAGCCCAAGCTTCCAGAGTAGAGCAAACAAGAATTAGAAGTGCGAGCTTTCGCATATATAGAAAATCGAAGGTGAGGAGAGTCGTTGAACAATAAACGACAATGCTCATTTTCGCAAATAGAAACCAAGCTAGGGTAACTCGGTATAATTTTGCAAACTCACTAAGGTTGCTGTTTACGATGAATAGATAGCACAGTCCAATCCGTACTAGCCCGAATGGGCTAAGGATAAGGTTAATTCTAATCCGCATGGGGGTGACAATTGACAGGCACAGTGGTACGGATTTGATTGGGGTACCCCATTCAAAAGAATGCATTCATAGCCTGCCTCTTTGATGCACATCAGCGCAGTACAACCGCTTATAGCGGGATGAGTCGCATCAAACGTAACAACAAGGGGGAGCCGTTAAATAGATAGCTTAGGCAATAGTCTTAGATCAAGAGCCTTCGGTGAGAGACGATGGTCTTAATTCACCGAAAGCGTCTATGTTTGAGTGACTATATATTGTCTTGAGTATCTTGCTCGCACAAGGTTGAATGGATGTAGAATGACTAACTATAGTGGCACACAATTACTGCCAATCACTGATCCCATAAGATGATAATATTTTATTGAATTCGCCCGATGCCCTCAGTTTTGCCGTTCCCTCATCAATCAACTTGATGTAGCCAGCAGACGTTGCCTTTGCCGGACTGCAGGCAATATACATTTCTGTCGCCTCGCCCAAAGAGCCCGCCGCAACTATGCCACTAACGCCCATATCTTTAAGTTTTGCTCCCATGACACTGGGAGATTCGGCAACAGCATTTACCCTTCCCGCCTGGAGTTTCTTAATGTTGTTTTCAAGGCCATTATTGGCACCTATGGCATCAAACACACTGGGGTTCTCTGTCACATATTTATCAAATTCATCACCGTAGGCATAACCTTTAATTATCGCAATCTTATTTCCTTGTAGTGATGACAGTCCAGTGTAAGTCCAGCTACCTCCTGCTTTAACAAAAAATACCGTGCTGTCCATTCCCCACGGTACCTGAGGATATATAAAATCTGGCGCGTCATCTTTGTAGGCACCCACCACACAGTCAAATTCGCCCTTACGTACTGAGTCAACAGCGCGCTCCCAAGGCATTAATTTGTAATCCACCGTATGACCTGCAGCAGTAAAAATATTGGTTGCTAACTCAATCATGTAACCTGGTTGCTTAGCATTGGGTTGGCCATTCATGGGAAACCAATTGTCGGCTCGGATGCTAATGGTATCCGCCAATACTGCACTACTGCTAAGAACAGAAACTAAGATAAATGACTTTGTAAATGTCTGCATAACACGTCCTTTGATGAGTTTTTTGTCTTGTCTTACTTTAAAAGTAGACTGGATAGTGACACTAAGCAATTTGGAGTCGATATAGACAAGTTTTAACTCGACAATGATATTTGCCAATCGATATCTATTTCACTGTATTTAACGATGAAAAAGACATTAAACAGCCTTGATACTGATTAGCAAACCAACCCTGAGCGGATTGTTACTCAAGCGAAAGGACAACTTGAAATATTGAGCAATTTATACAACCATTTACACAACAATTGCTCAATAATGAGATTCAGCAGCAGTGACAACAAAAATAGCCTGTGCCCGTTAGCTGCCAATTTAAGGATTGCTATCACTGGTATTAGTTGCAGATAATTGCGCATATCCGACACGCTTGACTATCATCAATGATTAACCAGCTTAGCGGAAATTCGAAACGTGTTATTACATATTCAATCAATCTGAGGGACTCACATGAATATACTGCAACGCTATTGCGTACTGTCAGCTAGCTTATTGTTCTGTTGTTTCTTTTTTAGTGCGCAAGTGTTCAGTGCGGATATGAACAAAGGAGATAGCATGACTCATATTGACACCAGTAAACTTGGCGACATAAAAGCGGTTAAATTTAATAACCAACAAGTGATTACCGCGGGTTTGCCCACAGAGCAGCAATTTGCACAACTCGCTCAAGCAGGTATCAAAACGGTGATAAATCTCATTCCTAATGACAACCCAAATGCATTAAAAAATGAGCAGCAAATAGTGACTCAGCTAGGGATGAATTATCACAATATTAGCGTGGACTGGCAGCATCCTACAAAAGAAGATGTTGAGCAGTTCTTTAGCCTGATGAAGCAAAATGGCGACGCTCCAGTGCTAGTCCATTGCGCAGCAAATTATCGTGCGTCAGCATTTTATTATTTATACCAGACCACACAATCTAAAGCGCCTTCAATGGCCGATGCGCTAACGCCTTGGGGCGACTTACAACAAAGCTTTGCTGAATATCCTCAGTGGCAAAAACTGATTGAAGACGTTAAACAGCAATATCAAGCCAAACAACAGTAATGTAAATATTGCGAGCACATTAGCTGAAACCGACAAACTTTTCGATTATCTCTTTGAGAATTCTTAGCTTCAAACCTATGAGAATACAATGGATTGAAGACTATTTATAAAAGAGAAGAATACTTGAGAATGACAAGACGTCAGGCTAGTTTTCGGTGGCAGGGTCGCTCTTTGGCACCTGACCCATATGGATATGGGGAATGTCAGTTGATGTCGAGAACATTATTGACCATGCCGCCACGACATTCGTGATTCCATTCACATCAGCTCCCCATGGAAAACGTTAGAATTTTCACTCTTTACAAATCAGATGGACCGAAGCTGACTACAAATGAAGTTAAAAGCGGGATCTATTTCGTCGCCATTTTTTCACTGCTATTGTTTGGTTAGATAGTGAAAATGTTGCAGGTTTTAGTACAAAAATATCTCCAGTCTCTTCAATAAGCACTGGCTAACAAGGTCAGATAGCCTGTTATTCAATGCTCATATTATCCAAAATTGTCATCCGACACCGCAAACTATGTCTAGGTAATCACGCTTATTTATAATCATGAATACTGCTCATGTAGCAGGTGAAATAAAACCGTTTTTCTTCATGTTTCGACCCACGTATAAATAACTCATGCTTTTAGCGCCAAGCAATATTACAGCTGCTCCCTAAGTAAGCCATCAGGCACCAAGCAAACAAAGCGGTAACAGCGACTTGCTCAGAAAATCAGTACGAATAGCACGTATCGATAAAGAGCAAACATAAACTCCGGCTTTTAAATCACAAAATTGGATACCAGATCATCATGAATAAAGATTTCACATTTACGATTAAGAGCATTTGTCTCGATGAAAATTATCATCCATCAAACAATACACGTATCACCACCAACTTTGCTAATTTGGCCAGAGGAAGCTATCGCCAAGCAAACTTGCGCAACGCGTTGAAGATGATTGACAACAGTTTTAATGCCTTAGCGAATTGGGATAATCCTAAAGGCGATCGTTACTCCGTCGAACTTGAAATCATTTCTGTTGATATGGATATTGAAGGTAGTGGTAAAACCTTCCCATCGATTGAAATATTGAAAACGAATATTGTTGATCATCAAACTAATCAACGCATTGAAGGTATTGTAGGAAATAATTTTTCCTCTTATGTGCGGGATTATGATTTTAGCGTATTACTGCAGGCTCATAATAAAAACCAGCCCAACTTCAGTATTCCAGATAACTTTGGCGAGCTGCATGGCAAGCTGTTTCAGTATTTTGTTAATTCAGATGCTTACAAACAAAATTTTAACAAAACGCCTGTTATCTGCCTTAGTGTTTCAGATAACAAAACCTATCATAGAACTGAAAATCAGCATCCTGTATTGGGTGTTGAATACCAGCCAAATGAGTCGTCTTTGACTGAGCAATATTTCAAAAAAATGGGCCTACAGGTACGTTATTTTATGCCGCCAAATAGTGTTGCGCCGTTGGCTTTCCATTTCTTTGGTGATCTACTTAATGATTACACTAATCTTGAGCTTATAAGCACCATCAGCACCATGGGAACCTTTCAAAAAATCTACCGACCAGAGATTTATAATGCGAATGCCGCTGCTGGAAAGTCCTATCAACCCAATTTAAAGAACCAGGATCATTCATTAACGCAAATTGTTTATGATCGAGAAGAACGTAGCCAGTTGGCTAATGAGCAGGGAAAGTTTGCTGAAAAACACTTCATCAAACCATATCAAACGGTGCTTGAGCAATGGTCTGCCAATTACGTTTAATCGCTGCGTTTAATAATTACACCCAATATACGGCATGATTTATTATGAAAAAACTTATTAACAAAAGAATACTACCCACTTCAACTGCAGGCAGTTTACCTAAGCCTTCTTGGCTCGCTGAACCCGAAACACTTTGGTCACCTTGGAAACTACAAGGTGAAGAATTAATTAAGGGCAAACAAGACGCGTTACGTTTGTCATTACAAGATCAACAACATGCAGGCATTGATATTGTTGGTGATGGTGAGCAAACACGCCAACATTTTGTGACTACGTTTATTGAACATCTTAACGGCGTTGATTTTAATAAACGTAAAACCGTTAAAATTCGTGATCGCTATGATGCCAGTGTGCCAACGGTTGTCGGCCCGGTTAGTCGCCAAAAATCAGTTTTTGTTGAAGATGCCAAGTTTTTACGTCAGCAAACCACACAGCCCATTAAATGGGCTCTGCCAGGTCCCATGACAATGATAGATACGCTTTTTGATGACCATTATAAAAGTCGCGAAAAGCTAGCGTGGGAATTTGCTAAAATACTTAATCAGGAAGCCAAAGAATTAGAAGCGGCAGGTGTTGATATTATTCAATTTGATGAGCCAGCATTTAATGTCTTTTTTGATGAGGTAAATGATTGGGGGATTGCTTGTTTAGAAAGAGCCATTGAAGGACTAAAGTGCGAAACAGCTGTGCATATTTGTTATGGCTATGGCATCAAAGCCAACACAGATTGGAAAAAAACACTGGGATCAGAGTGGCGACAGTATGAAAAAGCTTTCCCTAAACTACAGCAGTCTAATATCGATATTATCTCACTAGAATGCCACAACTCTCATGTGCCCATTGAGCTGCTTGAACTCATTCGAGGTAAAAAAGTGATGGTTGGTGCCATAGATGTAGCAAGCAATACTATTGAAACACCAGAGGAAGTCGCCAATACACTCCGAAAAGCACTTCAGTATGTCGATGCCGATAAACTATATCCATGCACCAACTGTGGCATGGCGCCCTTACCTCATCATGTCGCAAGAGGTAAGTTACATGCATTGAGTGCAGGGGCTGAAATTGTTAGAAAAGAGCTCTCGGCCAAGTGATTGTTGAACCTTAGGGGTTAACATTTATTCAATTTAGGCGATTTCATCGCAGCGCGGGCGCAAATCACCTAAAATTGAGTTCGATAAGCCTTTAAATCAACTTTATACAATGGCGCAGGTAGATTTTCAGACGTGATGTAAATACTGCGGCCATCTTGACTAAAACTCACCGCTTCGGCTTGTCTGATACTGGGTAAATTGATCTGTTGTGGCGGTGAAGAAAACAGCGTTAACCAATCGCCTGGCTCTGTTTGAGTAAAATAGAACGCGTGAGTGTAGGTTAATACCACCGCCGATAAGCCATCAGCAGAAATGTCCATCGCCGTTGGCTTTCCGGCAAAACCTATCCAAGTATAGATACTGGTGTAATCGAGCATCGCCGATGGTAACGGCGCTATCTCGCCCAACTTTTTTGCTTGCCTGTTGAACTGTTTAGTTGAATTAGCGGCTAGATTGTTAGCTGAATTTGATTCAGTTTGTCCTAAAGCAGGATCGATCAATGGCAACTCATACAAAATCGGCAATTTATCGCGTTTAGTCAGAAGCAGTATTTTTTGCTTGGCAACATCTACCGCTACAGATTCACTATCGTGAGCACCATCTCCATAGGTAAATGTCATACTCCAACTGGGTTTGACCGAGAGTAGTTTATTACCGTGTAATTGACTCAAATCAGGCTCTTTGATCAGATGTAATTGATACTGCGATCGTTGCGTCTGGTTATCACCGATATCGGCGATGAGTAAATAAGACTGATTGTGATACGTAAACGAGGCTATATCTTCCCAATCGATACTTTTTACCCCTTCAACGTTAACCGTTGCCAGCTGCTTACCACTTGAGTCAATCGCAAACAATCGCGCCGAATCGCCGCTATCATTATGTACCCATAATACCTTGTCATTAAGTCGCGATATGGCTAAACCACTGGCCTCATCAATATCAGATGACACAATCGTACCGGCTTGAGTGAGCCCTAGAGGCATAGCACAAGCACTGGCTGATAACGCTAACATTATGTAAACACATATTTTAAGGTGAATGGATACGGATGATACTTTGGGCATTAAGGTGGTTCCATCGAGAGTTCAATCATGAGCGAATCTGTATTCTACCCAATTTGGAATGAAAAAGTGTCAATGTCTAAACTGGGGTTAATCTATTCATCATGAGGATAAGCTGAACTTATATGAGTTTCGCTGCGATATAACCTAAAAAGGCCACTTTCTTTGTTCCGAAGAAAGTGGCCGTGCACATTTTTAGCGATTGAAATGATGAGTAAAAATCACTAAAAACCAGTACTCTTCTAAGTCTTAAAACTAACGCGTATTAGTATTGATAACTAAACTGCAAGGTAAATTCAGTGCCAGGATCTTTGGCATAAACTTCAATATCTTGCTGTTGGTATTCCGTGGTTTCACCTAAGATATTCTTCGCTTTTAACTTCACAGTAGTGCTGGTTGTCGGGAAGAAACTATAGGTAAAATCTAGGCTGTGAAATGGCTTTTCTAATACATCATCTAAACCACCACGTCCGCCGTAGGCAATGCGTTCGCCAAACACGTTATATACCAATGTAGCACTGTGATAACTGTCTGATGAGTCGTAACTTAATTGTAAGTTAGCTACCCATTGTGAATGCCCAGTCATACGACGCGTTTGGTTGGTTGGGTCAATTTCGCCATTAGCAGCGATATTGATTTCTGAGTCGCCAAGGGTTAAGTTCCCCGCCACAAAGAAGTCTTCCCAAATACTGCCTTCGCTGCCCAAAAACGCCAATTCTTGTAAAAACTCGGTTTCAAGACCATACACATAACCCGACTCGGCGTTATAAAACTTCAGCTGACGGCCGGCTTCTGAAATACGTTGAATAGGTTCAATCGGTGCGTCTACATCCTTGTAGAACGCGCCCATACTGAAATTGTTACCCGAATCTGAGTAATATTCCCAACGTAAGTCGAAGTTTAGAATGTCGGAGCTCTTAAGTTCTGGATTACCGAAGAAATCAAAATCGGTAACCGGATCTTGGAACCGCACTGGCGATACTTCACGGAGATCTGGACGCACTATGGTTTTACTTGCGCCTAAACGCCACTGAGTGGTGTCGGTTTGTTTCCAGGTTAATGATAACGACGGGAACCAACCATCTTCAGCGATGGCGTAATCAGCCAAATCGTAACGGCCACCTTCATCTGAAATCTGTCCATTTGGGTCAATAGGCAAAGTGACACGGCGGAAGTCTTCGTAGCGAAGACCAGCATAGACTCGCCATACATCGTCAAAGTCGATGTCCATGCTGACAAACGCAGCATCGTTTTTCTCGGCGGCAATGTAGTCTTCAGTATCGGTTGACGCGTCTTTCAACTCTAGCCCTAGAGTGTTGTCGTTGATATTTTTATCAGAGAAAATATCATTAAAGTCGCCGGATAAAATACCACCGTTAACATCTGTTGGGCTTAAATCAACATCAAAACCTAAGCGGGTAGCATAGCTTTCTCGGGTGCGTTCAAAATATTCATAACCCGTTGTCAGTTTAATCACTGTGGCATCTAAATTGATTGGGTAAGTAAAGTCCCAGGCGTAGTTTTGAGTGTTATCTTCTAAGCGACTGTAGACATACTTAGGTGCATCTTGAGTGTTAAGATTGCGAGAGAGCAACTGGTTGTTTGCATCTAAAATCACGTTATAGGTATACGACACTTCATTTGGTGCATAACGCTCAGAACGTGCATCAGAAAACTTCCAATTAAATTCAGCGTCATTCAAATATTCAATGAAATGATGACCTTTTATTTGATTACTGATTAATGAACGTTCTTCGTAATCAATAGCATAAACTTGCAGTGCATTAGGCTCGCCTAAGGTATCGATAGTTTCTTCAATACCCGTTGATACGTCATCTGAGGTATCTTGAAGATAAGTGGTGAAGGTTTCTATTTTATGGTTGTAGCCAATTTCTAAACCTAAGTTCAACATGCCAGACACTTGCACTATCGAATCGGTGCCAACAATATCTTTTTGGTTTTCAACTTGCACTTGGCTGCTGTCGCCATCAAGTTCAACTTCACGTTTAGTGTAATTTTCAGCTTGTTTCTTGTACGACACCGCAGACAAAGCACCAAAAATGATGTCGTCGCTAATGTCCCAACGATCACCAATGGCAATATCACCGCGCACGGCAGGATCAGTACTTTGACTTTGTAGCGTCATGTCGCGATACATATCTAACGCTAACTCACGGTTAATTTGTTGCGCCGCAGGATAATTAATCGCTCCATTTGAGCCACTGACGATATCAATCGGGCTGATGCCACCGTATTGATCAATAGTATTATTAATGTTGCTTGGCATACCGCGGGTGCCATCGTCTTGGCCAGTCCAATCATCGCCACCACCGTTATAGGTGTAGCTGTCATTCGAGTCATTAGTGTTATAACGACCGCCCACAGAAGCTTTAAAAAAGAAGTCTGCAGGGATAGATTTAGTACGAATATCCACATGTCCGCCACCAAATGCTGCTGGCGCATTGGCTGACGCTGACTTTTGCACCGATAACGATTCAATGATCGATGCAGGGAACATATCCAGTGGCACTACGTTACGGGTTGGATCCGGTGAGGGTACAGTCGCGCCGTTAAGCGAAGTACTTGAATAACGTTCACCCAGACCACGAACATAGATAAATTTACCATCTTTTAAGGTCAAACCTGTCACACGACGAAGCGCTGCTGCTGCATCACCGTCACCGGTTCTTGAAATTTGTTCTGAGCCCATAATATCGGCTACAGCAATTTGTTCACGACGCTCTTCGGTTGCTTCTGATGCTGAGCTGCGTAAACGCCCTGTCACTGAAATCACTTCAATGGGTTCAATCGGAATCACTTCACCAGGATCACGAACAGGCGCGGGTTCTTGCGAGTATACGGGGGTTGTGGTTAATAACGTTGCCGCAGAAATCACAGAGATAATGGCAAGGCTTAACTTATTAACGGTAAAACTCGGCTTGGTTTTCATACTTATACTATCCTGTATGCGGTTCAGAGATAGCCGCCCTTGCGAGCGGCTATTAATAGGTCACAGATTTAGTTCATCAAAGGTGATTACTGTGGAAAGTAAGCCCAACCTTGACGCCAGTCATTCTGGCCATCGAATGCACCAATAAAGTTGGTTGATTCGAAGAAGCTATCATCTGTACTTAAATCTTTACCTTTACCAAGTAGTGTTGTATCGGTTGCTGCTGGCATGCCGTCAGTGATAGTCACTGCCGTTGCAGAGTTACCTTGTTGACCCAAGAACCAGGTTTCAGTATTAATCGCGGTAGTACCTGAAGTCTTGAATGGCTCATTACAATCGATAATTGAATGAGACATCACTAAGGTGTTGTTATTCACGTTATCAACCAAGCTTGATACTGAACCATCTAGCTCTAAACACTCACCAGACTCAGTGTCAGCAGTACTACCTTTGCGGCCTTGCACAAGTACGTTGTATAACTCACCAGCAGTACCCACTCGAAGTAAGATACCTTCGCCGTTGTCACCGCTAGCGTTTGCAGTATCTGTACCGGGTAGAATAGTGAAGTTAGCTAACTTAGGGGCAGAAACAGGGGTCGCTGCTGCGCCAGCACTGCTGCTATCAGCTTCAATACCGCGGTTTGCATTGCCGTCTTCATGAGTGATGTAGACAAACTGTGCTTTACCCGTCCAACCATTGGTCCAGTCTAAGCTGTCATCGAAGTTGGCTGTTAAGTAGACATATTTCAAGTTTACAGCACCGCCCCAAAACTCAACGCCATCGTCGCCGTTAGCGTGAATTTGAATATGGTCTACTTGAGTTCCGCTGCCCACTGCCGCAAATGAGATACCGTTCATTTCTTGAGTATCATTGACTTTAAAGCCAGCATACTTAACTACTACGTAACTGATTTGTCCGCTGTTATCTGCGTTGTCGTTACCACCATATGGGAAGTCACCTACTTCAAACGATGCATCACAAGCCGTTTTATCTGGGCAGGTATTTGTTAAACCGTTACCTAAGATAACTAATCCACCCCATTGTCCGCGCTCACCAGTGGCACCGGCAATAACATCTTCTTCAGACGTCATTTCGATTGGGTGAGTAGCACTACCTTGAGCCATAATTTTAGAACCACGGCTAATGGCAATATAGCTGTTAGATGTCGCGAATAATTTAACACCCGCTTGAATTGCTAATGTTGCCGATGTGGTTTTATCTGCCCCGACAAGAACAGCGCCGCCATCAATTTTGTACATCACGTTCTGACCAGCAAGTAAGGTCGTGTTACTCAGAACATTCCCTTCTAGGGTACAAATAAGCGTCACTGATGCATCTTTATATAAACCCGCTGTCGCAGCTGAAGCTGTGGTGCCAACAGGACAAGAAGTTAACACCGGCAGCTCAGTTGGTGTTGGCGTCGCATCATCATGGATTGCTGTAGTCCAACCAGTCGTCCAATCATTTGTGCCGTCAAATGCACCAATATACTGGGCATTCACTAAGCGAGAATCAAGGTTGCTTAAGTCAGCTTTACCACCGGTTAAGGCTACCGATGATGAATTAGGCATATAGTCAGTTAAATCTGCTGCAGCAACTAAGTTACCGTCTTGGTCGTTAAACCATGCTTCAACATCTAATGCCAATGTACGGCCTTCTGCTGCATCTGCCTTAGCATTTTTAAACGGCTCAACACAGTCAATTAAACTGTTCTGCATAATTAATTCTGCAGTATTGGCATTGTTTACTGTGTCGTCATCGTTAACTTCTAAACATTCGCCCGAATCAACATCACCTTTAACGAGCATGTTATAAGCATTAACACCTGTGCCTTTACGGAACAAAATGCCTTCTGCATCGTCACCGCCACTGTTAGTGCCGTTAGCGACTTGGATAGTGAAGTTGGCGAGTGTTGGTTTCGACATAGGTAATGCGCTTGCATCGCTGTTACTGTCGGCTTCAATACCACGGTTAGAACCGTTATCAGCTTGACGAATATAAACGTGTTGTGCGCTACCTTGCCAACCGTTAGTCCAATCTAACGAGTCATCAAAGTTTTCTGTTAGTACGATATTGGTAACGGAAACATTGCCGCCCCAAAATTCAAAACCATCATCGTTATTCATGTGCACTTGTACGTGATCAACTTCAGTACCCGCACCTACAGCAGCAAAACTGATGCCGTTCATTTCTTGTGTGTCGTTAATTTTGAAACCACCAAACTCAACGCGTACATACTTGATTGAGCCAGAATTATCTTCAGTATCGTTGCCGCCGTAGCTATGGTTACCCACTTCAAAAGACGCTGAACAATTGGTTAAATCAGGACATGTGTTTACCGGTGCATTACCAAGTAACACTAAGCCACCCCACTGACCCGCTTTACCCTCTTGCCCTAAAGCGGTTTCAACTGAAGTAAATACGATTGGCGCAGTTGCTGTACCGTCGGCAATGATTTTTGAACCACGGCTGATCACTAAATAAGAATCGCTACCACCGAGTATTTTAGTGCCGGGCAAAATAGATAACTCAACTGAATTAGCGTTATCGCCACCGGCGATGACAGCACCATCTAGCTGCCAAACAACATCATTACCTAGTACAATTTTGTCGCCATCTTGGCCACCAGTAGTCACGGTTGATGCGGCGGTTGAAGGCGCTAATGTTCCTTTTAATACCCAAACTTCTTTTCCATCAACAGCAGTCATTGTGGTGCTTTTAGTTGCAAAGCCACTGTATGATTTTTCTTGAGCTGTCTGAGTTGGAGTAGTTGGCGTTGTTGGTGTGGTAGGGGTAACAACATCACTACCTGTATTGATATTAATATCGCCACCACAACCAGCGAGCCCTAATGTTGCAGCAAGAGCAGTAGAAAGTGCAGTCAGTTTAAAAAGATTTTTCAGTTCCATTATCATCTCCGGAGACGGATGTAAGCATGTGAGTAAGTTGGCTGGATGACAAACTAACCTGCAAAAATGACAAAGAGACTGCTTAAATATTACGCTTACATTTCATTAACATTTCAGAAATATTCAAGTTCAATGGTACTGCGGCTTAGAAGGGATTTTACTTGCGAAAAAAATTAACAAAAAAGACAAAAAAATAACTTAACAACTGTTTGCATAACAAATAATACTGGTTAATTGATGCTGACATATACTGCCCATAAGCCAAATATCAGCGCACTAACACCAGCAGGTCTGAACCAACTAATACAATGTGTACCGGCCCATAAAGCAAACATCTTATGATATTTTTCAGTCATAAAAACTAGAAAAACTGCAATGATAAACAGCAAGTTAGCTATCACCTCAAACACTAGCGGGAATGAAGTATTATCCGCATCGAGTAACAATGCTGCGCCAATCATTAACCGAGAAATGATTTCGACAGCATGAAAATACCTTTGGCGACTAAATAGAACAATAGCATCAGCAAAACCTTGTGGCTTAAGCAACATAAACAGCCCAACACAACTGATGATAACGCCCCAAACACTAATTAATATCGCCATGATGTCTCCACAATGCACTTCTATATGCAGATATTAGCACCAAATAATGTAATGAAAATGTGGCAAACCAATATTGTTGAGCAGGAAAAAAGATCTATCAATTATGATGAAAGCTAAAGTAAAGTGGCTCATAGCCGTTATTTATAAATTCTGATACCTGAACGCATGCTCGTTGGTGCAAATCACTGATGAGTTATAAATTAATATTAATAACTATTAATAAATACTCATAAAGCAAGTTTGGGCTAATTTAATGTTAAAATAGCCATTTAGTAACGTTTAAATTAGCCAAGGAGTGCCTATATGCCATCTGATATCATTATTTTAGGGATCTCTATTCTTATTGCTATTGGCATTTTGCTCCATCACCCTTCTAAGACATTAGGCCTACCCTCACTCTTAATTTTCATGGGTGTAGGACTTGCCTTTGGTAATGGGGAATTTGGTTTTGTATACGATGATCTGCAACTGACCTCGTTGATTGGCACTCTCGCATTAAACACCATAGTATTTGTGGGCGGGCTGAATACACCAATGAAAAATATTCAATTTTCTTGGAAAGAAGGCGGCATGCTGTCCACTGCCGGCGTCATCTTCACGACAATCATTTTTGGCTTTATCCTGAATGCCTTACTCGACTTTAACCTCATTACTTGCATGTTATTTGCGGCGGTAGTGTCATCGACTGATGCTGCAGCCGTATTTTCTATTTTAGAATCCAAAAAACTTAAATTAAAACACGGCACCGGCACTATTTTAGAATTCGAATCGGCCACTAATGACCCGGTCGCCTTGCTGATGGTTATCATGCTAACCGACTACATTATCAATAGTACTAACGGCGCTCCGACAACAATATCGATACTATTAAACCTAGGACAACAAATTGGTGTTGGGGCAATTATTGGCCTATTGATGGGTAAAATAACCGTTTGGACATTGAATCGTATCAAACTACCTGAATTTGGACTTATTCCTGTATTTATTTTGGCGACTTTTGCCATCACAGTATCTGGTACCGAAATATTAGGCGGTAACGAACTGATTGCGGTTTACATTACCGGAGTGATTATTGGTAACTATTTAAAGAAAGGTGCTGAAGTCAGTAAGCATTTTTTTAATGGGATTTCTTGGTTAGCGCAATCATTAATGTTTATTATTTTGGGCTTACAAATATTCCCGCAGCAGTTATTACCTGTGTTTATGGTGTCTTTACTGCCTGCTATCTTGCTTATTCTGGTGGCACGGCCATTAGCGGTGCAATTGTGTTATCTGCCCTTTAGGCAAGCAACTTGGCGCAAGCGTTTGTTTGTCTCTATGATAGGTCTAAAAGGCGCTACGCCAATTGTATTTGCGCTGATCCCCGCTGCGGCAGGTGTTGAAGGTTCGCGAGAAATGATCCACATGGTGTTTTTTATTGTGCTGATATCGGTCATTGTTCAAGGCGCAGCCATCGAACCACTTGCCAATAAACTGGGACTCAAATTAAAGCCCAAACCGCCTCAGGTTTAAAAATGATTCAATGCCCCATAGCAATGAGGCATTGAATCATTTTCAATATTGGCGATATAACTAAACCCTAATTTACTGTGATTCTCTCCACTGATTTTTCAGGCTGATGGATCACATAATCTAACTGTACTTGTACGTCTTTAAAACCATCTGCTGAAGTTTGATACTGCCACTGTTCAAGCGCCTCAACTGCCGATGCGTCGAACATTTGTTTTGGCGCTGACTTCATTACCCTAACATTACTCACTTTTCCTGCTGGGCTAATATCAAATATCATTTGCACATAGCCGTTGAGCCCTTCTTTAGCGGCATCTATGGGATAGCTAGGCTCAATTCTGATTACTGGCATTGCCATAGCATCAGTGTTGGTTTTAGCCTTAAGATTGTCACCTGCCAATGCCTGCTGATTAAACATAAAGGCACTCATACCAATAACCAAGGTCATTCCAACCAATGCTAGCGTGCTTTTTCCATGTTGCTTTTTCATCTGTAAGATCCTCTCTTTTAAGATAGTTTTGTCCCCATAAGGGGTGTGTAGCATGCTCAAAGGTGCATGCTGTGAATAGGCCAATAGTGTTTTGCTATAGGCAATTTTAGCTTGGGTTTTCATGTCGGCGGTCACTTGCGCATCACATGACAATTCTTGATCTTGTCTAAATCGGCGGTAGCTGAGCCACATCAAGGGATTGAACCAAAAAAACACGGTTAAGCCATAAGCCAATATATTCATCCACAAATCACCACGTTGATAGTGATACATCTCGTGCTGAATAATGGCTTGCTGCTGGCTATCATCGAGTTGCATAAAGCTATGAGGGACTAAAATACTGGGGGTGAAAAATCCCGCTAACATAGGTGATTCAATCTGAGAATGAACCAGCACCTTAAGCTTGCTAGAGCTTACCTCTAGCGGTTTTGCATCATTAATTAACCGTTGCAGATTGGCGTATTCCATTACGATATTAATCACTAATAAGGCAACCACTGCGGCGTAGAGATAAGGCAAATAGCGTTGATCAAGTAAACCTGCCGACAAGGCAACAGTATCGTTAGCCAACACATAATATTGCTCGATGACTGAGACGCTATTACCGCTGCCAAACCAGCTAAAGTGCTGTGGTAATATCATTTGCAGTAAATCGGCAAAAACAAATAGCGGCACTGATATCCACATAAAATAGGTATAGTGCGCGCCAAGCTTAGACAATAAAAACCGATGTAATAGCAGTATTGCCAAACACACCATACTCAGTGAAAGGGTTTGTTCCATAAACCAATTGATCATCACTTTTGTTCCTTTTGCCAATCATCGAGTAAAGTTTGCAGGTCGGCGACATCTTCTGCCGACAGTTTGTTTTTCTGCGCAAATCCGGCAACCAGTGGGGTTAACTTGCCGGCAAACATGCGATCCACAAAAGAAAGCGACTCTTTAACGGTATAGTCCTGCTCAGCGATTAACGGTGAATAATGGTAAACCCGCCCCTGTTTTTCAAAACTGACGGCTTGTTTTTTAACTAAACGATTAAGCAAGGTTTTCACCGTTTTCTCATGCATGTCATGGCTTTGTGCTAAGGCATCAACCACTTCGCTCGAGGTTAATGGCGACTGTTGCCAAAGCTGCTGCAACACCACTAATTCACTATTGCTGATCTCTTTCATGCTATACCGCTCATTTGTTGTTAAAACTTGTGAGGACAAAAAAGGATTACAGACGTAATCTATTTATTTAAATTACAACTGTAATCTTAAATAAGCAAGCAGTTTTTTACATGATTTACTCATAAAAATGAAAAAGCCTAATCAGATGATTAGGCTTAAGATTGAAGTATTATTTAGCGAATAGGCTTTATGACAATGATAGTTTATCGCGATACAACCATTGATAAACCGTAGGCAACACTAATAACGTCAAGGCGGTTGAGCTAAACAAACCGCCGATGATCACGACAGCTAACGGCTGTTGAATTTCACTGCCCACGCCAGACGATAACAAAATAGGGATCAGCCCTAATACAGAGGTGAGTGCCGTCATTAACACCGGACGTAAACGCCCTACTGTACCTTGATAAACACTGTCGTATAGGCTTTCAGTTGATGATTGTCTGCGCTGGTTAATTGAGTCCACCAGCACCACACCATTTAACACCGCAACACCAAACAAGGTGATAAAGCCAATGGAGCTGGGCACAGATAAATAGGTGCCAGTAGCATATAAAGCCACTACGCCGCCGATTAATGCCAATGGCACATTAGCCATAATCAAGGCCACTTGTTTGACTGAACCAAACGAGAAATACAGCAATAGGCCAATCAGTGCGATAGAAATGGGCACCACTAACATTAGCTTTTGTTGCGCTCGTTGCTGGTTTTCATATTGGCCGCCCACCACCACAGTATAGCCAGCAGGTAATTCAGCTTGCGGCACTATGGCATAAATATCATTGACCACCGAGCCCATATCACGCCCCGACACGTTGGCTTGCACCACCACGCGGCGCTGTACATCGTCACGACGAATATTCGGCGGCGCCATTTCAATCACCACATCAGCGAGATCGCCCAAGCGAACAATCGCACCATTGGCGCCACTGAGGAGCAAATCTTCAATTGCATCAGGCGCATTACGATATTGCGCGGCTAATCGCAGGTTAATGTCATAACGGGCGTTACCGTCAATCACCTGACCAGCGCTGGCACCACCAATACCTTGAGTGACTAAACTCATCACTTCATCAACGCTGATCCCATAACGTGCCAGTACTTCACGTTTAGGCCGAACCACTAACTGAGCTTCACCGCTGACTTGTTCTAACGATACATCAACCGCCCCAGGAATGGCTGCGACTAAGTCTGTTAGTACCTGACCTTTTTCCGATAATATGCTCAAATCTGGGCCAAATATCTTAATCGCTAACTGCGCTTTAACCCCTGATAATAGCTCATCCACTCGAGTCGCAATGGGTTGTGAGAAGGTCAGCAATAATCCCGGGAATATCGCTAATCTTTGCTCCATTAAGCGCTGAAGCTCAAAGCGGTTACTTGCCGATGTCCATTGTTCTATCGGCTTAAGACCAATATAGATTTCAATATTACTCACAGGTTCGGGGTCGCCGCCAAGCTCTGGTGCGCCAATGCGACTTAAGGCATATTCCACCTCTGGAAACTCCAGCAGCATGGCTTCAATTTTAGGCGCGACGTTAATAGAAGTGGCCAAGCTTGCTGTCGGTGCCAGTGTGACGCGTAAGTTAATGGTGCCTTCTTCGAGTTCTGGCACAAATTCAGTGCCTAACTTTGGCAATAACAACATGCTTGAGATAAACAACACTACAGCGGCTAACATCACCGATTTAGGGCTTGATAATACCAGTGTCAAAATACGGCGATAAACCGCATCAATGGGTGCCAGCACTTTACTTTGACGCACCACAACACCGCGTTTGAACAAGAATACCGCTAATGCGGGTACTGCAAATAATGCCACCACCAATGCCGCCATCATGGCTAAAATAATGCTAATCGCCATCGGCTGAAATAACTTACCTTCTACACCTTCAAGGGCAAATAACGGCATAAACACCACGATGATAATCGCTGTCGCAAAGAAGATAGGGCTGCACACTTCTTTGGCCGCCAGCATGACCCTAATCGCCATACTTTGGGTTTGGGCATCAGAGCCACTTTTACGAGTAGCATGATGATCACCATCAAGATGCACAGCAGCATTTGGGTTGGCGCCCGTTTCAGCGCTAACATGCTTAAAGATGTTCTCAACCATCACCACCGAGCCATCAACGAGCATACCTATTGCGACCGCCAGACCACCCAAGGACATTAAGTTAGCCGACATACCATAATAAGACATGATCAATAACGCGATCCCGATCGACACTGGGATCGACAGCAATACCAACAAGGTGGCGCGGATGTTGACCAAAAACAACGCCAGAATAATCACGATAAACCCAAAGGCCATCAATAACGCTTCAACGACTGTGGTTACCGCTTGCTCGACCAAATCGGCTTGGTCATAAAACACCTCAAATGACACTCCTTTTGGTAAGGATTGCTCAATCAAACTAATACGTGAATTGATGTCATCAATGGTGGCTTTGGTATTGGCCCCCATGCGTTTAAGCACGACGCCAGCAACAACTTCACCCAGTGCTTGTACATCGGATGACGAGTTATTATCAGCAGCTTGCCTACGCGACATAGTCACTGCGCCGACTCTTATTTCACTACCAAATGCCACGTTAGCAATGTCGGCCACTCGAATAGGCGTGCCATTGATTTCGGTTAACGGAATGTCGGCAATGGCTTGTAAGCCAGCATCGCCTGCGGGCAATAAACCATAACCACGGACCACTAATTGCTCTTGGCCTTGGTCCATAAACCAACCGCCTGCGTTACGATTATTACTTTCCAATGCTTGGCTAACTTGGGTCAGCGACAAGCCATAACTGCGCAGTTTATTAGGGTCAACTTGCACTTGGTATTGCAGCACCTCGCCGCCAAATGACAATACTTCGGTCACACCGCTTACTGGCATTAATATCAGCTTAACTAAGTAATCATTTAAGCTACGCAGCTCAGATGCGCTGATATGGGTTTCAGGTTCAGCCCGTAAAATGTATTGATAAATTTGCCCTAAACCCGAGGTGTTTGGGCCTATTTCGGGAGTACCGACACCCGCAGGAATCGACTCTTTGGCAGCTTGTAGTTGTTCAAACACTTGCTGACGGGCAAAGTAAATATCGGTTCCCTCGGCAAACACTACGGTCACCAACGACAAACCAGTGCGCGATAATGAACGCACTTCAGTCACCGCGGGTAAGGCATACATAGCCGACTCGACCGGATAACTAATCAGTTTTTCAACTTCTTCGGCAGCCAAACCTTCAGCTTCTGTGTTAATGGTCACTTGCACATTAGTCACATCTGGAAATGCATCTAAATTTAGTTTTGGCAGCATGAATATTGAAGCCACAACCGCTGCGAGCAAGCTAAGTAAAACCAATAACCGCTTTTCAACGGCAATCTCAATTAATTTATATAACATGATGATGTCCCAGCGCTTAGTGATTGTGGATGTCAAAACCAGCTTTGGCTTGCTCAGATGCTAAGAAAAAAGCCCCAGAAATCACCACCCGAGTTTTCGGTGTTAAACCGCGAATAAAACTCAACCCGCGTTGACGCTCAACCACAGTCACCTCGACTGCACTGAACTTCCCCTCCTGCTCAATAAACACTTGCCAGTCGCCATCACCACTGCGAGTTAACGCAGCATCAGGCACAATAAAGCCAACCGATTTAACCTGCTTATCTTCCGCTAGGTACAATTCGGCAAACTCTCCTGCATGTAATTCATGGCCTGGATTTGCCATTCTCACCAACACTTGCTCGGTACGGGTTTGCGCACTAATTTCATGGGAACGACCAATAATAATGCCGTCACGAGTACGATCACCGACACGCACTAACACATTGCGGCCCATATCCACTTGATCCGCTTGTAGAGGCGTAAGCTCGGCCTGCACCCATAAATACGACTCATCGGTGAGTTGCATTAAAGGCGTACCCGCATCGAGTACCTGGCCTAACGTCGCGACATCTTGTTGAACTCGCCCATTGATAGGTGCTAATAACTGGAACTGGCCAATCGAACTCGGTGATTTAGCTAAGGCTTTAATTTGCGCGGGTGTCATCATGATGGCTTGTAAAATAGCTCGCTTTAACTCGGCATTCACTTCGATTTGCATCCGCTGACTGGCACTGATGGTGCCTGGGGTCATGCGCTTGATCCGATCCCATTCAGTGGCGGCATTAATGTAATCTGCTTGGGCAGCAGCAATGTCAGCGCCACCTATGGTTAACAACGGCTGCCCCTGGGTGACCTGCTCTCCGGGCACTACATGACGCTTGAGGATCTGCATGTCTAATTGCGGGGCTATGGTAATGGTTTTGTCTTTATCGACGATTAATTGCGCGGTCGCGACCGCCTGTAAATTAAACGCTTGTAGGCTCAATTCAGACACTTCAATTCCGGCTAACTGTCTTTGCTCAGCATTTAAGCTTAACAATAACTCTTGGTGGTCAGTTGCTGTAGATTCATTGCTTGCCTGAACAGGCAAGCTCGACAATAACAATAATGATGTCAATAACCCAGAACAGAGCAATAGCCCCCTCAGGCTATTTATCCATGCTGTTGAATGAGCAATGATAACGACACGACTCTTGAGATGAGGTACGGTAAATTTGGCATTTAATCCTGCCAATAAAGATAAAAGCGCTACTAATTTGGTTTTCATGGTTAATCCTAAAAACAATCTAGACCGTCGACAACCCCAGGGGGAATCAACGATAATCGGTTTAGCCACCAGCCTTAATAAGCTTCAGATAACGTTAAAATAAAATGCAAAAAAGTAGCACTCATTTACGCAATGTGAGCAGATCAAGGTGCAGAACTAAACAATAAAAAGCTGTTTAACAGGATTAAGCTATCGGAGGACGATAAGTCGGAAAAGATTCTGGAGCTAAGTAGTGCAGGCTAACATTGGCATAAGCATCATGAAAATGCTCATGGGTGATATTATCGTTAAGCATAGCAAGTGCCACATGACCGCCATGACACTGGCAATCTAAGCACACATCAACGCGCTCAATATCGGTACTACTGGCAGCATGCTGATGATCATCATTAACGGAATGAATACCTAAGGCGTCGAGCGCACAGGCACAGTCGACACATTCAGCAAGGGTAATCACTTCGGTGGTAAATTGCAGATGTGGGTGGTTATTTTGCTCTTCGTTACTGTTGCCCGCATGCAATTGATGCGCACCCATGTTGGCGCCCACAAATTGTAGTAGCACAATGGCAATCAGTAATTTGGCTATACTAGCCATAAAAGGCAAAACGCGATAACTCAACCACCCACTCCTAAACAATATTATTTGAATACACAGTGCTTGGCATAATCGGCAGCTTCATTAGCAGTCCAATCACCACTTTGTTTTTCTTTCATTTGCTTACACCATGCTTCACTACCCACTTCAGGGGCGCATGCCGTTAAACTAAGCGTTAACAATAACGCACTTGATACGGCAAAAAGCTTTGATAATGACATAAGTAATCCTGTTTTAGAGTAATCGATTAATACTAAGGCCTACTGACCTTTAAAGATGAATTTTGCAACAGTTGCTGATAATTTGCTACTAGCTAACGCTTATGATGAGTCATTTTCGCCATAAATAATCGTTAGCAATATCAAGGCTGCTACCACACGGCTTCTAGCACGCAGAACGTTTGGCAATCCAAGAGACAGCATCTTGCTTACGCTCTAATGGGAACCATGCTACTTCGCCTTGCATAAATGGCCCCATCAACCTCACCGAATTACCCACCCAATCAGGGCCACCGACAAACACTAGCGCATCAAACTCAGGTAACTGCACTTCACCACTGCCGGTTAATGAACCAAATTCCCAGCCTTCGAGTAATACATCCGCTTCAATATACAGACACACTTGATTCCAATCTTTACGGTAACTCTTAATGGCAGGTTGTAAACGGGTACGATAATCTTGTGCCGATAAACGGCCACTAACAAATAAACTAATCACACCCTTGGAAATATCGGGAATTTGACACAACATAACGGCAACTCCAGCCTTGTAATCAGGCCATAGAACAGACTTTATACGGTGATGTAATCGTGTAAAGCCACAATGGCGCTAATAATAGCAAAACTATTCTATTCATTTCATTAAATATGTAATAACTCAGAGGCCAATCAGAATTTTAGTTGCTCCGAGCCAACTGATCAGACTAGAGGTGGTCCAATGACAACACTGAAAAGTTTGTCCAATTACGGTAGAATAGGCAAATACCACATAAAATAAACCCTCGTACTTTTGAAATATTAAGTATAAGAATAGGTTTATCGATAATCAATTTAAGGGGACGACCACACCCGAATGATACAAATTACTCAACGAGTCATATTGCAAGACAACGAAATTGAATGGCAATTTGTCCGCTCAAGCGGTGCGGGTGGCCAGCACATTAATAAAGTCTCTACCGCCGCTCAACTCACCTTTGATATTGCCTCATCGTCTTTACCTGAGTTTTATCAACAAAAACTGCTCGAAAAAGCCGACCATCGCATAACTAAAAGCGGTAAGATCATTATAAAGTGCCAGCAATCACGCAGCCAAGATTTTAACCGTCAAACGGCATTAGAACAGTTTATTGAACTGGTAAAAAGCGTGGGTATTGTGCAAAAAGCTCGTATCCCTACCAGGGCAACAAAAGGCAGTCAAAAACGACGTATTGAAACAAAGAAACAACGCGGTGCCACTAAGGCAATGCGCCAAAATAAATCTGACTATTAATAAAAAGTGTCTCTTCCATCGCTCAATCGTTTAACCTTATGCGCGAGTTGAGCATTTTTTGGTTTACCTAATAACCGTCTTCGGTAAGAATGCTTGTTAACCGCTTTTGTGCTGCAGATTAAATCGACTTACTTTGCGATGTTTACAGGAACCATTATGAGCCAAACCCTAAAAATTTTATTGATCAACGGTCCTAATTTAAATCTACTTGGCCGTCGCGAACCAGGGCATTACGGTCACCAGACCCTGACAACTATTGTTGACGAGTTAAGCAAAAATGCGGCCCTAGCTGGCGTTCAACTTGAACATATTCAGTCCAATGCTGAGTACCAGCTTATTGATGCGATTCATGCAACTGATGCACAATTTATTATTATCAATCCTGCTGCTTTTACTCACACCAGTGTTGCTCTGCGCGATGCGATACTTGGCGTAGCTATTCCATTTATTGAAGTGCATTTATCCAACGTACATGCCCGTGAGCCATTTAGACACCATTCGTACTTTTCTGACAAAGCCCAGGGCGTTATTTGTGGCTTAGGCGCACAAGGTTATGAATTCGCGTTACAAGCGGCAATTAAACACTTAAATGATCAACACTAGAGTTAACAAGGGTAGCGCTTGAGTAAATTAAAAGCGGATGTCAGTATTATTTACAGTGGGATTTTTAGCCAGTGGGACAATAGTAGTGACGAGCTACCGCGCTTATTACAGGCAACGGTCCATGTGCCCGGCCTTATCGATACTGAATTTGGCTTTATCACTCGCATCAAAAAAGCCAAAAACCAGATACTAACTTACTGTATTTATCATCCTGACATTCCTGACGATGACGGTAACATTCGCCCACCGTTTGAGGGTGAAGTGTTTATCAAGGAAAATGATTGGCGCTTTTATCTGGGTGATTGCATCTGGGCGCCGGTTAACAACAAACTTGGTAACTGGCGCATGACATTAACCCTCAATGGCAAAATCATTGCCGACAAAACCTTTAAGGTATACCTGCCTGAGGAATAGTCTCTGCCGTAAGTTCACTAAATGGGAATGTTTGCTATAATCCGCGCCAATTGCCACACCATTTAACGAGCCCCCATGTCTATTCAAGCTGTTTTAGCCGATGCGCTAGCCAAACGAAGTGCTTTTTTTGAGCAAGCGTCCCACGATAAGACCGATTGTTATCGCGTTTTTCATGGCACTGTTGAAGGTGAAAATGGCTTAAACATCGACCGCTACGGCGATGCATGGTTAATCCAAACCTTTCACCAAACGCTAACGGCGCAACAACTTGAAGACATATCAAGCATCCTTAGCGCCCATGCTGATTTCCATATCGTATATAACGATCGCTCAGGCAGCCATTCTCGCATTGCTAACCATAGCGAAAATGAAGCCCAAGATTACTCACAATCACCCCAAGTTATCCATGAAAATGGTATAGCCTTTACCTCTAAATTACGTCATGAAGGTCAAGACCCACTACTGTTTTTAGACATGCGCATTGGCCGCGAATTTGTTCGCAACAATAGCCAAGATAAAACCGTATTAAATCTGTTTTCATATACGTGTGGCATTGGTATTGCTGCGGCAATGGGCGGCGCGCGACGCGTCATGAATGTCGACTTCTCATCGTTTGCATTGGCTGCTGGGCAAAAAAATGCCGAGTTAAATAATGTCACTGATGTGTGTGAGTTTGTCCAAAGTGATGCGTTTCCGGCACTGCGTCAATTAGCCGGTTTACCTATCGGCGGACGTCGTAATCAAAAACTGCCAAAATACCCAAAACTGCGCGCGACTCAATTTGATTTAGTGTTTTTAGATCCCCCGCGTTTTGCCAAGAGTGCTTTTGGTATAGTCGATCTGGTCAATGATTACCAAGGCCTATTTAAGCCAGCAGTGCTGACAACTAAAGCCGGTGGCACTATAGTTTGCTGTAATAATGTCGCTAAAGTGGATCGCCAAGCATGGTACGACAGCTTAGTGCGTTGTGTTGAAAAACAAGGCCGCACAGTCACTAGCAGCCAGTGGCTTCACTGTCACCCTGACTTCCCCGCCTTTGATGACAATCATCCATTAAAAATCGTCGCCTTGACGATAAATTAATTTTCGTTATCTACTTTATGGATAATGCATTCAGCCACCTAAGGGTGGCTGAATGTTATCTCTTATATAAATGAGCGCTTATCAGTGAGTAAATAGGCGTAAATGGCCACGACCTGAATTACGGCCATTATCCAAGCATTATTACACCGCAGTCACTTTAGGATTACCTGCTGTGCTGGTGGCGCTGAAGCCACGCGCTTCTAAACGAGCAAAGGTTTTATCTAAAATAGTATCTACATACTGCCAATCACTGCGCACTTCATCTTGCGTAAAGCTCAGCAATAAATAACCGCGGTCTTTTAAATTGGCATATTTAAGATCGGCAATCAAACTCACAATGGCGGCTTCTGTTGACGGCATTTCAGCATCTGACAATCCCAAATAATACTCAAGCCCAGGAGAAGATACCGAACTGGTGGCAAATTCTATTCCTACGACATCCCCGCCACTGTCAGTTAATTCACTCGCCCATGCATTGTGGGTATCACCAGCAATAACCACCAAGTTGTGATTTAACGATTTCGCGGTTGCTAAAATCACTTCACGCTCGTAAGCATAACCATCCCAAGCATCTAAATTATATGGAATAGCAGGTAATTGAAGCAGGGCCATAACCTCTGGAGTTAACCTAGCTTGGTTCGCTTGCAAATACGCTAATTCTTCTGCAGTTAATGTTGGGTCACTTGCTTGAGCGCGACCGGCTAATTGCGCGATTCCAGCTAACTCAGCAAACTGCGGAATACTCATTTGTTGGGTTGCAATAGCGGCTGGCATTAACATCTTAGCCATTAACACTTGCTGACCAAGTACTTGCCACTTAGCAGTAGACTGCAATAAGGTTTGCTGTAACCACAAAAGCTGTGTTTGGCCTAGCAAAGTACGGTTAGTATCCGTCACATCAGTTAAAAATGTGGCACTGTTAAATGCCCCTGTCGTGGCATCAATGTATTGGCTATATTCTAATTGCTTATCACGAGCCAATACCCGAGTATCGAGCATGTGCAAATCAACCAAATTACCGAAATTGAAACTTCTGTAAATTTCCTCATGGTTACCTTCACTCCATGGTCGAATAGGCAGCCATTCAAAGTACGCTTGCAGTGCGGCTTGTTTGCGCAGATCAAAATCACCTTCGCCATCGTTATGATTTTCGGCGCCGTCTTTCCAAGTATCGTTAGCGACTTCATGGTCGTCCCACACTGTGATAAATGGCACTTTAGCATGCAGTTTTTGTAAACTGGCGTCACTACGATATTGGCTGTAACGGGTGCGATAATCTTCTAGTAGAAATAACTCACCGGCAGGCAGAACTTCACGACCTAGCTCAACGGCATGCTCACTAGCATATTCACCACGAGCGTATTCATATAAATAATCACCTAAATGCACCACAGCGTCTAAATCATCTTGCTGCGCCGCCATTTCGTATACATTAAAGTAACCCGCGGGGAAGTTAGCACATGACATTACCGCTAGCTTTACCGATGCAACACTGCCCTCTGGTAAGGTGCGCGTTTGGCCAATTTCTGACACTGTATCGCCAGCTTTAAAACGATAAAAATACTGCTGTCCCGCTTCAAGTCCGACCGCGTCAACTTTAACGGTATAATCACGATCTTTAGTCGTTGTCATTTGGCCGTTAGTGACTAACTGAGTAAACTTACTGTCGGTGGCAACCTCCCATGAAACGGTAACCTCGGCGTCAACATCAGGCGTAACACGGGTCCATAAAATCACCGCATCGGTGGCGGGATCGCCACTGGCAACACCTTGTAAAAACTGAGCCGATACTGCATCGTCATCATCACTACCGCAGCCCATTAATCCATACGACACGACTACCGCGCCTACGCCTTTGGCTGACATTGCCAGAAAATCTCGACGATTTACAAACCGTTTCATAGCCTATCCTTTTTATCGTTAGCTGTTATATGGCGATGCTTAGCATTGCCTAAGAGGTCTAATGAGATGCTATTGTGAAAGCAAATGATGACATAAAGGTGACAGAAGAATGACAAGCTAATCAAATTGATACCGCGATGAAAATACTCTTTATGCTAATCAAATCATGATATGCAGACATAATAGAAAATTAAATTGCACACAATGTAGTTGCAAAAGTAAAAAACTAGGCCTATAGTGAACACAATTAGATTGCACGCAACCTAATATCATTAATCAGTTAATGATGAGATATCTACACAATTTAGATATCAGCCAGGGCAATCAACAGAATTGATACAACAATATCTTTAACTACTTTATGAGGTCTATTATGAAAGCGTTATACACAACTTCAGCTACAGCTCTTGCAGGTCGTAATGGCCAAGTTTCTACCGACGACAAAAAAGTCGATTTACAATTAAGCTACCCAAAAGAAATGGGTGGTAGTGGTGAGTTTACTAACCCAGAACAGTTATTTGCTTCAGGTTATGCAGCGTGTTTTTCTAACGCAATTTTGCATGTCGCTGGCCAAACTAAAGTGGCTATCAAGGCAGCTCCAACCACAGCGACGGTCGGTATTGGCGCCAATGATAATGGTGGCTTTGCATTGACAGTGGCACTAGCCGTTGAACTTGATTTAGACCAAGCAGAAGCTGAACAGTTAGTTAAAACAGCGCACCAAGTTTGCCCATACTCAAACGCAGTACGTGGCAATATTGATGTAAAGTTAACCGTAAATGGCCAAGCTATTTAAGCTGTTATAAATTAGTTTCACTGATTTAAACACCAAAAAACCAAGACATCTGTCTTGGTTTTTTTATGTTAATGTCAAAGGTTGTCATGCTTGTAAGCAACTGTGGTATGAAGCGTCAAAAAGCTAATCAGATACATTGTTTAACATATCTAATTTTGCTAAATAATGCTTTTTACTGTCTGGCATATCAGTCAGTTCTATCGCTTTTTTTAATATTTTCTGAGCCTTTTCTGTATTGCCTAGGCCCAATTGAGCTCTGGCTAGCGCAAAATAAGCCGGATGGAAATAAGGCGCGTTATCGATAAACTTTTCTAGGAAAGTGACTGTGGTTTGATAATCTTTGAACTCCAATGCCTCAATACCCAAACTGTAGTAGCTATATGGGTTACTCGACTCAAGCGACAACAAGTATTGGTCGATCTTTTTTGCTGCTACAACTCTGTTTTGTAATTCCAGTAATAGGCGATAATTACTTAATACTGCCAAGGAATTCGGATTAATATCAAGGGCATGCAGGTAGAGTTTTTCAGCTGTCTGTTCGTCGCCTAAGCGCCGATGAGTAATGGCCATCATATTGATCAAAGCATCATAATCTGGCGCTAGCATTAACCCTCGCTCAAGTAATATAAAAGCAAATTCATACTGTTTTGCTAGCATGGCATCGGCCGCTAAATTACGATAAAACATCGCTAAAAATTCAGATTCTGAGACGATGGCACCAGTGCGATCAAAACGATCCGGAAAATAATCAATCACAGTTGCAGTGCCGCCACTAAAAAAATGCCCACTTGGTTTCTCGTCATACAAAAACGTGCGCACATGGTCTGAGGTGACAAGAATATCTGAAGTAATATTGGTCAATATTGGCGCAGCATGAACCACTTGAAACACCGGATATACATTCAATTCTTTTGCAACTGAATAGGTCAATAATGCCAATGCCATACAATTACCAGATTGATTCTTCCATGACTCAGTACTGGTATAATTTTTGCCTTCATAATTAAAATTAGTCATTTTATGCTTAATGAACTCAGACACTTTTAAGCGATTGGGCAGTGCTTTAATATTATCTTTGGCAATAAATGCAGCTAATTCTTGTCGCTGTGCTTCAGACAAATACGTCAGACTAGCAATCTCAGGGACATTTTCAGTAGAAGTGGAATGGATCAGTGCTTGATTAAACTGTGGTAAATCAGAAGCGTGTTGGCTATTTTTTGAATGGACAGAGCAAGCACTAAGTAAAACAGTACAGAATAATAAGGCAAGGTTCGGGTGGCATAAACGCTTAACTCTCAACATTGGCAACATTCCGTGTAGTCATTGATTAACTTAATATGAATCAATTCAATCAACATGGCAAGGCAACCCAAATAGCCATATTAGAAATCATTCGCGCCCACTTTATTAATGAACACTGATTTGTCATGACATAAAAAAAGCGCTCACAAGCTGTGAGCGCTTTAATCCATCTTTACGGGATGTGATTCAAACTATTTTATTGTTTCACGCTCATTAAAATATCCAGGGCACGTAAACGATGCTCGCTGTCATACAAATCATTAGTAAACATCAACTCATCAACACCAAGCTGTTCAACAAACACTTCTAGACGATGTTTAATGGTTGCGGGTCCACCGCAAATAGACAAACTTAAAAAGCTATCAACATAGTTTTTTTCTTGTTCGCTCCATAAACCATCCATGCTGTCGATCGGCGGCTTCAGCCACATCTCTTGACCACGAATTAACGCTAAAATACGTTGTTTAGAGGTCGTACTAAGATGCTGAGCCTCGGCATCGGTAGGCGCGGCCACTAAAGGCAAACCCACCATCACATAAGGTTTATCCAACACGGCAGAAGGGGTAAATTCTCGTCGATAAAGCGCTATGGCATCAGACAGAAAACGTGGCGCAAAGTGGCCTGCAAACACATAAGGTAAACCACGCTGAGCGGCTAATTTAGCACTGAATAAGCTAGAGCCTAATAACCAAATCGGCACATTGGTATCCTCTCCAGGGATCGCCCGTACTGCTTTATCGTGACGGTTTTCACGCTGTTGACTTGGGCCGAGTAACGACTGCAACTCGCTCACTTCATCAGGAAAATGCTCTGCCCTTTGATTATCACGATTAAGCGCTAAACTGGTCACCGGATCGCTGCCTGGTGCGCGGCCCAGGCCTAAATCAATTCGTCCCGGATATAAGCTAGCCAAAGTGCCAAACTGCTCTGCTACCACTAAAGGAGGATGATTGGGCAACATAATACCACCAGCACCAACACGAATGTGCTTGGTACCGCCGGCAATGTAACCTATTAAAATCGAAGTAGCCGAACAAATAATGCCCGGCATATTGTGGTGCTCTGCTAACCAAAAACGATTAACACCAAGGCTTTCGGCGTGTTGGGCATAACGCAAACTGCCTTGTAAAGTATCTGATATGGTGGAATCTTCGCGCATCGGCGCAAGTTCGAGTAATGAAAAAGGAATATCTGCCAATATTGACATCATGGCTCCTTATTGTAGGTAAAAATAGAGGGTACTAAAAAGCTTGCAACATCTCGGGAGTAAACTCTTCTACATCAATTGAATATCCAGCAGCATCAATACACTGTTGGAGTTTATCCAATTCATTATTGACGTTTGATATAGTTAAGGTGTTGTTATCTAAGTTATAAACTAACGATAAACTTTGATAATAGAAACTCAGTATCACTAACGCATCGCGATTATTATCTTTGGCGGCTTGTTGTACTGATTTCAGTTTACGGAAAATTTTGTTTTGTAGCTGCTTTAACTGCCACACGTAATACACTTCATAAAATCTGGGCTTATGACGTAAATTGCGAACTAATAAACTACACGCCATTATCGCTAAAATAAAACCGGTAAAGTTCAGATGGAAATTGCCCGTAGACTCAACACCCGCGAGCTGTTTAACGCCAAAGAAATAAATCATCAGTTGGCCAAACACCAAAGATAAAATAGCCAGTGTTGCCACTAAGCCGATTTGCACTTGATTGTTAACTGAACGGTATCGGCTTTTATCTATGTTAACTAACTTCATCACGCTGCTCACATCACTTATTTGTGCATAGCTTAACGTGTCAGAGTGATTTATAGAATGAAATATTAACGCTTATTAAATGTGATTTAATCTAATCAGCCTCAAAAGATGACCTCTGCTAACAAAGGGCGAACCAGATCGCCCCTTGCCAACTAACATCAAACATTAATGCCTCAACCTGCGCATTAGCGCATCGCGACGACTTAATCGTCGGATACTCAACACTGAGTTAGATATTAGGCAATAGCCAAACAGTAACAACCATGGCGACTGCATTGGCCTTTTGAAGTATAACTAGTTACGGCCAGCCATTACGCCGCCATCAATATCCCACACGGCTCCGGTCACCCAAGATGCTTGCTCTGATAACAAAAACACTATGCTATTAGCAACATCGGTCGGACTGCCCACTCTGCCGATAGGATGAAATGCATTAAAGCTTTCAAGCACACCGGTCATATCTTGCGGTTCAATAAATGCTTCATAAATTGGCGTGCTTACAACGGCTGGCGATACTGCATTCACTCGAATGTGACTGTCTGCCAGTTCCATTGCCATGTGTTGAGTTAACGCATGTAAACCTGCTTTAGCCATAGAATAGGCACTTGATGGTGTGGCTTTGATGGCTTGTTTAGCCCACATAGACCCAATATTCACTATGCTGCCACCGCCATGTTTAACCATGTTTTTAGCAACTGCTTGGGAAATAACAAAAATCGCTTTGTTAAGTTCCATATAAATATCGTAATCACTCACTTGATGCTCTAAAAATGGCTTAGGATTAAAGTATCCAGCGGCATTCACTAAGTGTGCAATATGATGATCAGTTGCGTCGATCATCTTGAGCAAACGCGCTAAGTCTTCTGCGTCGTATAAATTAGCTTGAAATCCGCTGACATGTCCTAATGATGATAGCTGCGCCACAGCCGTATTAAGCTTATCAGCCTTGTTACCCACAATAATGGTATCGATACCTTGAGTGACTAATTGCTTAGCCGTTTCAAAACCAATACCACTCGTACCGCCAATAATTAGCGCTGTTTTTGAAGTTAAATTCGTCATGTGTTCGCACCTAATGTAATAGTAATTGTGGTAAGCTTATTGGTAAACTATCCTTTTGAATAGTAAGTACAAATCGGTTACATGGGTACTTTTAGGTACATATTAATGAATACAAACGAAAAATTATTTACCCGAAAATCGGCGCCAGAAAAAAGTGCTCGTATGGTTGAAACCATTTACGGCTGCAAATGGTCGTTAACTGTGTATCAGTTATTGGCTAATAACATCAATCGCCCTGGTGAAATGGTCAAATCGGTTGAAGGCCTGAGCACTAAAGTGTTGAATCAATGCCTAAAGAAAAACATCGAATTCGGCATCTTAAATAAAACCAACTATCCTGAAATTCCACCTAGAGTAGAATACGAGGTAACCGAGTTTGGGCAAAAGTTTATGCGTATTTTAGATGATATTGAAAAACTGCAACACGAAATTGATGCTTAACCCGCAGGCTAAGCAATCGATCACCTAATAACACATTAACTCGAATCACGTTTCTGGTGTCTCATTAGATTCACTTGCCTTATTCAGCCATACCAACTCAGGCAAAGCGTTTAAATCTAAGCAATCTCCGCGCTGGGCAATGGCACTATTTTTCGGTTTATGAGTGGCATCTTGATTCAATGCTTCAATTAATACTTGTTGCGCTTTTGACTCACCATGCACCAAAATCACCGGGGGGGCTTGATGAAAATGCTGATACCAACTCAATAATTCGGTTTGATCGGCATGAGCAGATAAGCCCCCCACAGTATGAAGACGGGCAGCCACCTTAACGCTCTGGCCATGAATAGTGAGTTCTGTTGCCCCATCCACTAATAGTCGCCCGGGTGTACCTAGTGCCTGAAAACCACAAATAATAATATCGGCTTCGGTACGCCACAAGTTATGCACAAAATGATTGCGAATACGGCCGCCATTACACATACCGCTGCCCGCAATAATAATCAGCCCTTTATGAATATCATTTAGCTCTATCGACTCTTCGGTACTATTAATAAACTCAGCGCAAGACAACAAGGGATGCTTCCCGGGAGATAAGCGGGTAAAGCGCTTAAAATCATCGTCCATTAATGGGTAATTATTAACATATATCTCAGTAGCCTTTATCGCCATAGGGCTGTCTAAGCAAATACGCCAACCAGATAAATCCCACTCTTTGGCATATAAATGAAACAAATATAACAACTCTTGGGCACGCCCAACCGAAAACGCGGGAATTAAAATATTGCCACGACTCTGATGAATCGTATCTTTAAAGATGGATTTCAACTCGACCAAGGTATCTTGCCAACTGCGGTGAGTTCTATCGCCATAGGTGCTTTCCATCAACACCAAATCGGCTTGTTCAATAAAGGTTGGGTCATCCAATATAGGCATGCCCGCTCGGCCTAAGTCACCACTAAACACCAGTTTTTTTTGCTCAGGTTTATTGCCTAACCACAACTCAACCACAGCAGAACCTAGAATATGCCCGGCATCAGACAAACAAACTTCTACCGCATCGGCAACCTGCAGTCGTTGACCGTAATCTACCACCTCAAATTGTGCCATCACTTGATCGACATCTTTCTCAGTAAATAACGGCTCAAGCAGCGCTAAATCATGTTTAGCTCGTTTTTTATTTTGCCTGTCGGTATCTCTTTCTTGCAGCATGGCCGCATCGCGCAACATGACATCACATAACTGCGCAGTGGCTTTTTGAGTATAAATGGGGCCAGTAAACCCCTGATTAATCAAATAAGGCAAACGGCCGGAATGATCAATGTGTGCATGGCTTAATACTACTGCATGGATTTGTGTCGCATCGAATGGAAAAGGATCATGATTACGTAACGCGTCAGCTTTACTCCCTTGAATTAAGCCACAATCAAGCAGCACTTGCTGTCCATTGACTGTGAGTAAATGGCAAGATCCAGTGACCTCTTCCGTTGCGCCGAAAAACTGCAAAGTCATGTGCATAGTGTTGCTCCCGAAAAATCGATAACAGTGCCTAATTAAGCGTATGACATTTGAAGAATAAAGTAGCGATCTACATCAAATTAATTATAGATAAAATGCACACCACTATGACTGGGTAAAAAACTACCTTACATGCATAAGCAACCACCAATTAACATTTGCTTACAATTATTAACTGGCACCTAACTCGCTATTAACACGAGCTTTAGCTAAGTCATTGAACAATGCATTTTATGATGTATATCGCCTTTTTTGAGCATATTTCACTTTGTTAGTCGACTGATGGTTTGCTACTCTCCGTCGTCTCAATGGAAAGATATATTAACGGACTAAGCTGTGCTTACTCAAATAACAAGACAAGAGATTAAAATGAATAAAACTTTAGTTGCAGCATTGATTTCAACCATTCTGGTTATCCCTTCGGCCTCAGCAATCGAAATTTATAAAGATGATGTCAATGCTGTTAAAATTGGCGGATTTATCGATGCGCGCGTCATCAATACCCAAGGCGAAACAGAAGTTGTTAACGGTGCTTCTCGAATTAATTTTGGTTTTAGTCGTCAATTACAAAATGATTGGAAAGCATACGCTTTGCTTGAATGGGGTGTAAACCCTGTAGGCAGCACAGATATTGTGTATAACAACCGCTTTGAATCAATCCAAGAAGAGTTTTTCTATAACCGTCTTGGCTATGCAGGTTTATCACACGACAAATACGGTAGCATCACAATTGGCAAGCAGTGGGGTGCTTGGTATGACGTGGTATACAGTACCAACTATGGTTTTGTGTGGGACGGTAACACTGCCGGTGTTTACACTTATAACAAAGATGACGGTGCGGTAAACGGTGTTGGTCGTGGCGACAAAACTGTTCAATATCGTAACAGTTTTGGCGATGTCAGTTTTGCAGTACAGGCGCAACTTAAAAACAGCGCTTTCTATACTTGCGATGTTGAAAATATTACTCAAGATGCCTGTGAAGAATTATGGGCAGCAAGTTCACCTTCTGCGCAACAAGTTGAGTATAACTACACCTATGGTGGTGCAGTAACTTATCAAGCAACAGACAAATTAGTGTTAACTGCTGGTGTTAACCGCGGTGAGTTTGATGTGACCTTTGGTAATGGCACTTCATCTACTGCTGTTGATCTTATTTACGGCATGGGCATTACTTGGGGCAACTTTGACCAGAATGGTTTTTATGCTGCTGCCAACGTCAACAAAAATGAAAATCATGACACCGACAATATCGGCCGTTTAATTAACGACGCTGTAGGTCTTGAATCATTATTCTCATACAAGTTTGATAACAATATTCGTACGTTCTTGTCGTATAACATATTGGATGCTGGCACTAACTATGTCATCCAACCTAACTATAATGCTGACCCAAATGACATGTTCAAACGTCAGTTTTTCGTAGTAGGTTTACATTATGTATTTGATCCAGATACTGTTGTGTATATTGAAGCGCGTCGTGATTACAGCGATTTCACCAGCGCAGACAAAGCACAACAAGCAAGAATGGAAGTGTCTGAAGATGACGGCGTTGCCATTGGTATCCGTTTCACACTTTAATGTAATTTGGTGTTAATTGCCGATCAAAAAAAGGTTCGACATCACTGTCGAACCTTTTTTATATTTATGCCTTTAAGCACAGACCAAAACTGAAACGTTAAGAAAGTTAATTGATTCAAGTCACTGAATCAAAACTCTTAAATCAACAATCTCAAGCCACGGGTTTTTCGTCAATAATAGTCACTTTCTCAACAATAATAGGTTCACGCGGCACATCTTCATGGCCAGCCATGGTGGTAGTTTTCACCCGCTCCATTTGCTGAATAACATCCATCCCCGCTGTGACTTTAGCAAATACAGCATAACCCCAGCCAGCATTAGTCATGGCTGCATGGTCGAGAAAATCATTGTCGGCAACATTAATGAAGAACTGCCCAGTAGCAGAATGTGGCGCATCTGTTCGCGCCATCGCTAATGTGCCGATCACGTTTTTCAAGCCTTTATTGGCTTCATTGGCAATCGGGTCACGAGTGGGTTTTTCTTTCATTTTGGCAGTTAAGCCACCACCTTGCACCATAAAGCCTTTAATCACTCGATGAAATATCGTTCCTTCATAAAAGCCGTCTTGGCAATATTTTAAAAAGTTCTTTGATGAAACTGGCGCGCGTTCCATTTCCAGTTCTACGGTAAAATCGCCAAGATTAGTTGTAAAAACAATCATATACTGCCCACGGGGTTAAAAATGAGAATAGCCGCCATTATAGCTGCTATTCCACTTATCGCTAAAGGAAATCCTATCGCTGAACACTTGGCATTTATTGCGCTGGCTGATTAAATAAATCCATCGCGGTGCGCGTCATCGCTCTTACACCAGTGCGAATCGTTAACGGATAATCTGGTGCAAACTGACTCGAATGCAAAGACGGTAAGGTATCGCCAGACTCAAGGCTCGCTTGATACAGGCTAGGGTCGACCCCGCCAAGCCAAAATAAGGTAATAGGACGTTTCTCTGGTGTAAGTCCATATAAACCAAAATCTTCGCCAGCCATTACTGGCGGTGCAACCAGCACATTATCACGACCTAACTCGGCTTCAATACTGGCTTTAACCTTAGCGGCTAATGAGGGATCGTTATACGTTGAAGGGATAGTTTCATCATCATGCACATACACCACAGGCATAAGCTCATCAGGCAAACCTGCACTTATTGCGATACCCGAAGTAATCCGTTTAATCGCCGCGATTTGCTGCTCACGAACCTCAGGATTGTAAGAGCGTAATGTCAGTTGCAGCTTGACCTCATCGGAAATAATATTGTGCTTTGATCCACCATGGATCGAGCCAACAGTTACCACATTAGGCTCTAATGGTGACACTTCGCGGCTAACAATGGTTTGCAGTGCAAGTACGGTGCGCGCAGCAATAACAACCGGATCTATGGTTGCGTGCGGATAAGCGCCATGGCCGCCTTTCCCCTTAATGGTAATATCAACCGAATCAACATTCGCCAAGGCATAACCGCTTACGGTGCCGACTTTTCCTGCTGGAATTGCTGCACTAACATGTAAACCAATAATACTATCTGGTGTTGGGAATTGATCAAATAACCCCTGTTTAAGCATGGCTTTTGCACCACCACCGACCTCCTCTGCTGGTTGAGCCACCATCATTAACGTACCTTGCCAATCGGCTTTGTGAAGCATCAATTGTTGTGCTGTGCCAATTAAACTGGTCATGTGAATGTCATGGCCACAACCATGCATAATCCCCACGGTATTATTACTGGCATCTACTGTGGTCACGGTCGAGGCATATTCTTTGCCCGTTTGTTCAATAATAGGTAAGCCATCGATGTCAGCGCGGATCATCACCACTGGCCCATTACCATTTTTAACAATGCCAACCACACCATAACCACCAAAATTTGACGTCACTTCAAAACCGAGTTGTTTGAGCTCTTGCGCCATACGTTGACTAGTGGCTTTTTCTTGATATGACAATTCAGGGTGTTGATGCAAATGTAAATAAAGCTGCTCAAGTTTAGGCAAAGCTTTAGTGACAGATTGATCAAGTTCACTTGCAGCTGCTGTCAATGACAGTGACGCAGCTGAAATCGCTAACGCTAATAACGGGTAAACAACACGAAGGCAGGCCATATTATTCTTAATTGTCGGAAATTGAATATGTTAACCTACCACAAGCTTAGGCCACTTTGTAATGGGTTTTAATTTCCTGGTAATCGCTTAAAAGATTAACTCATTGTGGTCATACAGAGGATAAGCAGGGAAACCAATCAAAAGGAAAAATAATGAAAGTCATTACTGAAACGCCAAGGTTAATTATTCGCGAATTTACTCTTGAAGACGCTCCTGCAGTATTGCACTTTAATACCCCTGAGCAGGTTAATCGTTACACTGGCGATGCGGGAGTGTGCACAAGGTTGCAAGATGCAGAAAACATCATTCGTGATATTTGGTTAGTTGAATATCAACAGTACGGTTTTGGTCGTTGGGCTGTAGTCCTTAAAGATAACAATACTGTTATTGGGTTTTGCGGTTTTAAAAATGAAATCCGCATCAATGCCATTAATATTGGCTACCGCTTACATCCAGATTATTGGGGGATAGGTTTAGCCACTGAAGCTAATAAGGCTTGTATTGAATACGCAAACAAACATATGAATTTAGACATTGTTTATGCCGATGTCGCCGATGCCAACAGCGGTTCAATTAATGTTGCGACTAAACTAGGAATGACCTACCACTCCCAATACCAAGATGGCGAGTTGACCTTCAATCGTTATGTGATGTCATTTAACAACAACTAACGACCTCTGATCCCAAGTTCAAGTTAAGTACTCAATTTAACAAAAGCTCTAACCGCAAATTGCTTGCCTGCTTTGCCAATAAAGCAGGCTTTATGATCCAAGCTGACGATTAGCCAAGCTCATGTTTCACTATCAAGTCCAGCTTATAAAAAAAGCAAATTTGATTATAAAATAAGCGCTTGTAAGCAAAGAGATAAAAGTCATTTTTGAATGATTTTTTTATACACTAAATTAAACACTATCAATGCCAAGCTAATCCATATAACCAGACCAGCTGCGCTCGAACTCGCGACAAAAACATTAATAACCAACATAGTGATAGTATTTATGTTAGCTTGTTATTGTACGTTGTAAGGGATCGATGCGAGATTCATGGATGAAAGAGTAGCTACGGCAGTTAGCCCGTTATGTAGCATCACAATGGACTCTTTAGAAATTACCCAACCAGTATTTCCCTTCATTCAAGACCTCACACTATCTCGTTGCACTTTACACAAAACTTTTAAGCATTTGATTTTAAAAAATAATTTGTAACGATTCACTATTTTAAATGTTAATAATCTCGAATTCGCCAATGTTACAGAGTGGCGACCTGTTGACGTATCTCGTTACGTACAAACAGTATGTTTTTTGAGTAACAATAAAATAAGAGGTCATAATGTTGTTGAAAAATAACACCATTTCAATACCGCCAGAAATGCTAACGTCTTGGCAAACGGCTGTCGACCTCATCGCCAAGGTCGCTAAAGTGCCAGCATCATTGATCATGAAACTTCATGCTAATGAAGTGGAAGTCTGTGTCGCCAACAATAACACCGATAACCCATATACACCCGGGATGAAGGGCAAGCTAGGCCATGGCTTATATTGTGAATCAGTGATTAAACAGCAAACTGAATTACACGTTGAGAATGCATTAAACGACCCCCTTTGGAGCCAAAATCCAGATCTTGCCCATGGGATGATTTCTTATTACGGCTTACCACTCAATTGGCCCAACGGCGAGACCTTTGGCACCATTTGCGTATCAGACAAAAAAGCAAAAGGCTACTCCGCCGACATCATCATGCTATTGGAGTGTTTTCGTAAAAATGTTGAAAGTAATCTAGAAATACTTGATCAAAAGGAAAAACTGGTACAAGCCAACTTACTATTAGAAACTCGTATTGCGCAGCGGACTTTTGAATTAGAGAAGCTTAACAATGAATTAATGCAAGAAATCGACTCACGAGTTGCAGCGGAAAAACTATTAGATATTCAACAACGTTTTGATATCGTTACTGGCTTGCCTAAATTCAATCAGCTCGAAACCATGTTTAACCAACTGACAACAAAAAATGAATTTACCTGTATTTCAGTAATCCATTTCAGCATCACCAACTTAAAAGTCGTTCAAGACGGTTTAGGTTATGACATCAGTGAAAAAGTGCGAAGTATAGTGGCGCAAAAGCTACAACGCTTTATGACGAATAACACCTATCTTGCCATTGTCAGTGAGACGACCTTCTGTATCGTTATCACCACAAAAAAACGGCTGTTCGCGGATAAAATAGCGAATTTTTGCTGTCGATTATGTCAGCACTTTGGCCAAGAAATTTATGTCGAAGACTTGTCATTATCCGTTACCACCGCAATGGGAGTCGCATTTTATCCTAACGATGGTAGCCGATTTATGGACCTATCCAGAAAATCCAGTGCGGCTCTGTCTCATTGTGAAACAGGTAATAGTAATAGCTATAAGTTCTTTAACCAAAAAATGGAATCTGAACTGTCTAGTCGCATACAAATGGAATCATTACTAAGAGGCGCACTTAAACGCGATGAGTTGTCGTTACATTACCAACCGTTTGTATGCACACAAAGCAAAAATGTTGTCGGTGCTGAAGTGCTGATAAGATGGCATAACCCAACGTTAGGCCAAGTTTCACCAACTGAATTTATTGAAATTGCAGAACATTCAGGACAGATCATTGAACTAGGTTATTTTGTATTAAGAAGTGCGTTGAAACAATTAGCTTATTGGAGAGAACTCTATAATCAAGATTTTTATCTGGCGATCAATATGTCACCCATACAGCTAAAAGACAGCTACCTAGTCGACAAGATTGTTAACTTGCTTGAGTTATACAAAATACCTGGCCATTTACTTGAAATTGAGCTGACCGAGAATGCGTTAATCCACGATACAGTATGTGCCCAAGATGTATTGAGCAAGTTAAATCAGCACGGGATCCGTTTATCGTTAGATGATTTTGGTACTGGCTATTCGTCACTCAGTTACTTACAACATTATCCGTTTAATTCGGTTAAAATTGATCGCAGTTTTATTTGCAATCTTGATACCTCAGAACAGAGCCGACAGTTAGTCAGCACCATTATAGCCATGGCAAATAACTTACAGTTATCATTGGTTGCAGAAGGCGTTGAAAATCAATTTCAAGCCGACTTTGTGGCGACACAAGGCGCCAACATCTGGCAGGGTTATTATTTGGGTAAACCAGTAGATGCTGATGATTTTGCCCAACAATACTTAATCACCTCGATCACCTCACAAGATTAGTCGTAACCAAGAGTAGACTCGTAGCATTAAATGTTTACTGGCTAAGTGTTGAAGCTACAAATAGGGAGATATTTACCCTAATCACATTTGTAAGCGTACATTCGAGGTTATTTTAGTTGAACAGGCCAACACAAACCCCGCGGAAATTTCGTCTGGCGTTAACGCCATTTGACTAGACGATACCGTGGTGCCCGAAACAACCTGGCATTTACACGCACCGCATACGCCAGAACGACATGCGGCAATTATCGGTATCTTTGCTGACTCGATACCATCAAGTAGGCTTTGATCGCCGCTTAACGGCACCTGTTTGTCACCTATACTCAACATAAACTGCTCGGTTGATGGATTACTTTCTAATGCAGCTTTCAACCCCATGGCACTACTGGCACCAAAGCTTTCTTGATTGAATTGACTCATATCAAATTCGGCAGCTTCAAGCATTAATTTTACTGCCGCCATGTAGGGTTCAGGTCCGCACACAAATACGGTACGCTGTTGATAATCTGGCACTAACTTAACTAAGGTTGCTAAACTTAAACGACCACTTTCACAACTTGTAGAGGCATATTTATCAGTCAAATTTTGCTGATTATCATCAGACTCAAGTACATAATTAAGATTAAAATGTTGGCTACGAGATGCCATCGTCGCCATTGAATTGGCAAACATAATGTCATCGACCGTCTTGGCACTGTGTACAAAGGCAATATCGCTATCGGTGGTGGTATCGCAAAGCCAGCGCGACATAGAATGCATTGGTGTCACACCGCAACCGGCGCTTAAAAATAAGTATTTATCGGCCTCAATGTCGACCAAGTTAAATATCCCATCAGGGCCAGTCACTGTCACTTCATCACCTACGTTGAGAGACTCAGTTAAGTAATTAGACACCACGCCACCAGCTATTTTTTTAATCGTCACCACTAGTGAAAATGGTCGTGAAGGTGACGATGAAATAGTGTAACTGCGATAAACCTTGTCGCCATTAATATCTAACTTAAAGGTAATAAACTGCCCCGGTTTAAAATTAAATTTAACCGGTGTAAGACCCTGAAAGCGAAAGCTGACCACATCGTGGGTTTCATGCCATTTTTCAACACAGCAAAGCTGTACCTCGCCTCGTTGCCAGTTATCGGCAGCCAAAAGTGCTTTCGGACTAACCTGTGCTGTAGATTCAAGCGTTGGCGTGGTCTTGATAACGGGGGCCTCGTTAACAGGTGTAACAGATTTAGCTGCTTGGGCACAAAGCGCTTGTGAAAATGAAAAACCAACTGAGGGAGTACTACTCATTTAGATACCTTTAACGCAGTAAAAAACACAGATAGCAATATGAAAATCTCATATCGTTTTAGTCGTAATCGTGCAAACAAGCCTGGCTTAGATGCACGATTGTTATGACAGTATTACGCTACCTTGATCATCGCTTTTAAGTCTGATTCAACATCGGTAGTGGTACGTAAACCAAATTGTTGCTCAAGGATATTGGCCAAGTTTTCAGTTAAGAACCCTGGTGCACTTGGGCCTGTACGAATGTTTTTCACCCCTAGAGATAGCAAGGTTAACAACACTACAATCGCTTTTTGCTCAAACCACGACAACACAATGCTTAACGGTAAATCATTAAGGTCACATTCAAAAATGTCCTTTAACGCTAACGCTAACTGAATCGCCGAATAAGCATCATTACACTGGCCAATATCTAACAAGCGTGGCACACCGTTAATGTCGCCAAATTCCAATTTATTGAATTTGTACTTACCACAACCTAAGGTCAAAATAATTGAATCATCAGGCACAGACTTAGCTAAGTCTGTAAAGTAATTGCGCTCTAATTTGTCACCATCACAACCACCAATTAAGAAGAAGTGCTTAATAGAACCATTCTTAACGTTTTCAACCACTGTTGGTGCTGCAGCCATTAATGCATTTCGAGCAAAACCGATAGTGATAATGTGAGGGATTTCATCATAGATAAAGCCTTCAAGCGCGAGTGCTTTGTTAATCACTTCGCTAAAGTCATCACCTTCAACATGGGTCACACCAGGCCAACCGACAATACTGCGGGTATAAATGCGGTCAGAGTATTCACCCACTGTAGGGTCGATAATGCAGTTTGAGGTCATCACCACTGCGCCAGGGAAAGTGGCGAATTCTTTTTGCTGATTCTGCCAAGCACCGCCGTAGTTACCGACTAAATGCGAGTATTTTTTAAAGGCTGGGTAAGCCAAAGCGGGTAACATCTCACCGTGAGTAAAGACATTAATGCCCTTGCCTTCGGTTTGTTGCAGAATAAGCTCTAAATCTTTCATGTCGTGGCCAGACACTAAAATCGCCTTGCCTTTAACAGATTTTGTATTTACTTGCGTTGGCTCTGGGTGGCCAAATGAGGTAGTTTCGCCCAAATCTAACATCGCCATAATGCGATAGTTTAATTGGCCAATTTGCATTGCTGTAGCAAATAATTTGTCAGCATCAATAGAGTCTTCGCCTAAAAATGCCATGATGTTATGGAACTCAGCTGCCACATCAACGTCAGTTTGATCTAATACGCGAGCATGCTCCATATAAGCAGCCGCACCTTTTAAACCGTATAAACATAATAAACGTAAGCCAAGAATATCTTCATGCACGTCACCACGATTAGGCAGTGCCATGGGTGCTTGGGCTAACATTTCAGGCTTTGAAGCGCCGAGCAATAACTCGCCTTGGGCGCTGACCATTTCTGGCTCTACGCCCTTGCCTTTACAGGCAGCCATATAAGCCGCTTTTAATTGGTCACGATAGGTTTGAGCCTGATAGGCATAATCAATTAAACGGTCATCATCAAAGTTTACGTTAGTCAGTGTGGCAAAAAAGGCTTTAGGGACAAACACATCAATGTCGCTGTCTACAATGCCAAACTCACGGGCTTTAACTGCGTAAGCAGACACGCCTTGCAGCATATAAATTAATAAATCTTGAATATCAGACGTCGACGCTAGCTTGCCGCACATACCTTGCGAGTAACTACAGCCATTGCCTTCCGGTGTTCTAATGGTTTGCTCACATTGCACACAAAACATAACTCTACTCCTTAAATATTATTCATGTATAAATTTTACATGTTAAGGATGAGTTTACGCTTTACCCTGTAAATCAACAGCCGTTTTTGGCACTAATGTCAGCTTTTATGAGCTACATCACCTTCAGCAATCGCTAATATTAGCGATTTGTTATTGGGTCATTTCGATGGGGATAACTGAGGTATGACGCGCAAAAATTATTATCGTTCGCAACATAATGAGCATAAATATCGGAAAATAACCTAGCTAGAGTCAGTAAGACATACAAGCAATGATGTCTTACTGATTGTTAGTTGATTGACCAAATCAAATGGGTAAAAAGTCTTGTTAAAAAATATAACGCATTAATAAAATGATAGAAAGTTCAACTAGCCTCAGCACTAGCCACCATGCCCTTGATGATGGCCACCATTGCCGTTGCCGCACTCATGTATCGTTTGTTGTCCGCCGAGAGGGCCAGATTCAATGGTGATAGCGCCTGCATCTTCATACATAGCAAAAAGCCCTGCGCTAATGTCATCAATGATTGGATCATCTAAATGACCTAAACAACTATAACCAACGCGGTAATTGCCTACAGGCAAATAGCCCATTGCAAAATACCAATCTCCATCCGCAGTTTGTAACAATCGGCTCACCGATAACGGAGCCGTTAGCCCTGCTGGATGTGTTGTGCCCATATCGGCCATTTGATCAACAGAGGTGACACTTTCAGGATATAAATAGGCTAAATGATAAAACTCCCCACCAACAGGAGTGACAGCAGCATAGTCAGTTTCACAATTGGCAATCCATTGCGGATCAACCTCGCCAATTAAATGTCCCATTTGACTATTATCCACTGACCACATTGCACTATGACTTAATTGGTATTGTTCCTGCTCCCTTAACAAACCCCGATATAAGTTAATTTCCAACGTCATTAGACGTTGTTGGTTAGCAATAATCTCAACATCATCTATTGGTAAATAACCATTTTCAACTTGCAAACTATGACGGCCTTGACCATCTTCAACATAACAACCTTGATTGCCATCACCCTGATCAATTGTCACGTGAACATTATGATATTGGCCAACAGGTAGATCGATATTATCAATGGCAAGATGCCGGTTCATGCCTTGATAATCGAGTAAATTAAACTCCCTATGTTGCAAACTATAACGGTGAATTTCACCCGCTGCGTCTGTCATAACAAGTTCATTCATCACTAATCCTAACCGAGACACTCCAGCCATAGGCGCATCAGACACCCCTAAAGAAAACTGCCCTAAAGGGATAACCTCATCGGTTGTGCTATCGCTGCCACCACAAGCGCTTAGTAATAAAACCGTAGATAACATTAATACTGAATAATAAGTTTTCATCACACGTCCTCTATGTATTCGAAACCCAACCAGTGTTGCGCACAAAGAGGTACCTAAATTTGATCAACATCAACAAACTGCGTTTAAAACAGTATATTTTTTAACCTTAAACTCACAATCTACAGTGGACTTACGCATAACCTAGCCACAGCGATAAAACCATACTTAACATGAGCGGATATAATATGGATCTACAATCTTACTTTATTTCCAATTCAACGATAAATGTACGTAGAATGAGCCAAAGTAGTAACGACTTTCAATCAGGACGAATAGATGAAAACCAAACTTAATGCGATCGCATCAGCCCTATTTTTATTCCTTGCTCCAGCAGCAATGGCCGCCGATGTCGCGGTGATCACCTTAGAAAATGGCGCCAATGTTCGCCTAAAAGACGATTTCACTTGGGAATACATCATTACTGAAACCGTAACCCAAGCAGAGCTCGCTGCTAAAGCAGGCATCACAGAGCAAACAAGCATAGCAACACCCGCTACAATTGCACCAGCAGCCCCTGTTGCAGCGCCAAAGGTAACCATGCCAACTGCGCCAGCAGTTAATACTCAGGTATCAACTACCCGTTTAACGGCAGCGGCGTTAGCACAGCCAGAATTATTAGCGAGTACGGCTAAAGATGGCATTAAAATAACCCTTGCAGACACAAAATGGAAAGGCGATAAACTCGGCTTAGTGTTCGATTTTGACAGCACCAGCAACGAACATGTCACGGTTGTTGAAGTTGAAGTGAGTTTTTACAATGACATGGGTGAGTTGCTTAAAACAGAAAAGCTTGAAGCCTGGGAAGCGATATTCCGTATGCCAGAAACTTACCTGCGTAAAGGCCAGCATCGTCAAAGTGATGCAATTTGGGTAGAAGGTATTAATAAGCAGCAATGGCAAAAACAGTTGATAAGCTTAAAAATTGTTGAAATTGAATCACGCTAGGTCAATAGCTAAACACTAAAGTATCTACGAAATATAACAGTCTGGATTAGAGTCAGTACCAGCAATATAACCTTAACATCAATAAAAAAGCCCAAATGAAATAGCATTTCATTTGGGCTTAATTCTATGGTGCCTGTTGATAACGTTAGTTTAATAACTCATGCTCTTTAGGCAGCTGCTTACTAATCCACAATATCAATTTATGTTTGCGATTCGGGCCATCATCTTTATCTTCGGCCAAGGGCTGAATTAAATTGTCTTGCACTAATAATCGATAAATACACTCGATTTTATCTTTTGGTGAAATGCCTTTGCCAAAATCATCAAAACCACGCTTTTGCGCATATCCCATGCCAATCTCCATCGCGAGCTTGAGCAGTTTTGTATCGTGTTTACCTGCTTTCATCTATCACCCTCATCGTGCTACTTATTGCTATTAAGCTACGCGAATATAGCCAAATTAGCACTACAATTGCGCTCGATTTGCAGCAAAATCTAACAAATATCACTATTGGCAACTTTAGTTACAATAATTAATCTTAGTTAATCCCTTTAACCTTTGCGGCAAGGCACAGGCTTGGTATTGTATTAAGTTATACCAACTGATGAGCAACCGCTTATTTTTGAGTTTGGTACGATTTCATTACGTTTTTATTGTCACTATTCAGCCACGCAACACATTTTGAATAGGCATACAAACACCTAAAAGGGCCAAGACCCAAGGATATTACAATGCGTAAAACACTTATTACCACTGCAGTTAGTGCTGCATTGATGCTCAGCGCGTGTTCAGAGCAATCAGCAAACACCTCAGCGGCAGCCGAAACTGTAGAAGCATCAACCATGACCCAAGCACCAGCAACTGCTGAAAACGTTCTGTTAACACCAAGCCCTTTACAATACATGGCTCCTCAGTTCGACAAGATAACCACTAGCGAATACTTACCAGCATTTGAGCAAGGTATAAAAGAACATAATGCTGAACTCGCAGCAATTACTAATAACAGTGAAGCGGCCACATTCGACAATACTATTGTTGCACTTGAAAAAACCGGTGCGATTTTAGATCGCACACAACGGGTATTTTTCAATCTGTCAGGGCTCATTTCAGATGACAACTTCACCAGTATTGAAGAACAAATAGTACCGAAACTAACGGCACATCAAGACAATATCTATCTTGATGATAAGTTATTTGCTCGCATTCAAGCGGTTTATAAAAACAAAGCAACATTAACTGGTGAAGACTTACGTTTAGTTGAAGTGTATTACGACCGTTTTGTCCGTGCCGGCGCTAAACTGTCTAATGCAGACAAAACTAAAATGCGTGAATTAAACGGTGAATTAGCTAAATTTGAAACCAGTTTCTCGCAAAACGTATTGAAATCATTTAAAGATGACGTCATCGTCGTGACAGACAAAGCCATGCTAGATGGCTTATCAGACAGTGACATCGCTTCATTGGCCGCTGCCGCAAAAGATGCTGGCAAAACGGGCTACATGATCACCTTAGTCAACACCACCACTCAGCCGCTATTGTCTAGCCTGAAAAACCGCGATTTACGTAAACAGCTATGGGAAACTTCAGCTTATCGCGCCATGGACACTAACGCGCCATTAAACATCAAAATTGCTCAACTGCGCGCACAAAAAGCTGAACTACTCGGCTACCCAACATGGGCTGCTTATTCTCTTGGCGACCAAATGGCCAAAACCCCAGAAGCCGTTTACGAAATTCTCGACGATTTAGCCCCTAAAGCACTGGTTAAAGCAAAAGTGGAAGCCGCTGATATTCAAGCTGAAATCGTTAAAGACGGTAAAGACTTCAAACTTGAACCATGGGACTGGGCTTACTATGCTGAAAAAGTTCGTAAAGCCAAATATGACCTAGATGACGGCCAAGTTAAGCCATACTTTGAAATGAATACCGTATTAAACGACGGTTTATTCTTTGCAATGAATAAGCTTTACGGCATCACGGTAAAACCTCGTACTGACTTACCTGTGTGGCAAGAAGACGTCACCGCATATGAAATCTTTAATAAAGACGGTAGCTCTATTGGTTTATTCTATTTAGACCCATACGCGCGCCAAGGCAAGCGTGGCGGTGCATGGATGGATGAGTTAGTCAGCCAATCATTCTTGAAAGGCACTAAGCCTGTTGTCTACAACGCACTGAACATTCCAAAGCCAGCCGACGGCCAACCAACGCTAATGACATTCGACGAAGTGAGCACCATGTTCCATGAATTTGGGCATGCTATTCACGGGTTATTCTCACAAGTTAACTATCCAAGCCTTGCTGGTACGTTAACAGCTCGTGACTTTGTTGAGTTTCCATCACAAGCAAACGAAGACTGGAGTATCGACCCACAAGTGCTAGCCAACTACGCTAAGCACTATAAAACGGGCGAACCTATTCCAGCAGAGCTACTAGCTAAAGTATTAAAGTCGCATACCTTTAACCAAGGTTTCGGCACAGTTGAATACTTAGCAGCAGCCTTACTGGATATGGAATGGCACTCAATTACTTCAGATACTGAAATCACTGACGTGGCAACCTTTGAAAAACAAGCACTCGCAAAACACGGTTTGGATTACACACCAGTGCCTCCTCGCTATAAAACTACCTACTTTAGCCACAGCTTCGGTGGCGGTTACTCAGCAGGTTACTACGCGTACTTGTGGACTGAAGTTTTTGCCGCTGACGCGTTCTCTTACATGATGGATAACGGTGGATTAACCTTAGAAAATGGCCAAAAATACCGTGACACTATTTTGTCAAAAGGTAACAGCCAAGATCTAATGCAAGACTACATCGACTTTACTGGTAAGAAACCATCAACGGATGCTTTACTAAAGCGTCGTGGTTTAGTTAACTAGGTATTATTGTCGTTACAGCAGCCTCTCTTGTTGGTAATTAGCCAGCAAGAGAGGGCAGTAGCGAAAGCGCGTTAAAGACTAAAAAGGGTAAATATTGTGCAAACGCGAGCCTTTTTGTGTCATTTTGCACATTTGTTGTGCCATCGAACACATCAAGGCTTTACATTTTCGCCAATACCCTTATTATTCACCGCGTTCGGAGGGATGGCAGAGTGGTCGAATGCACCGGTCTTGAAAACCGGCAACGGTTTATCCCGTTCTAGGGTTCAAATCCCTATCCCTCCGCCACATTCAAATAAAAAGGCCCGCTATTTATAGCGGGCCTTTTTATTGGGCGAAAGATAGGACTTTGAGCCCAAGAGCTCCACTTTGTTACAAACAAGCCATTACTCAGCAACCTCAAAAAAACAACCTGATTTGCTGATATCTATTAAATAATATGCCTTTAAGCCAACCATCTACTCTTAAGTACAAAACAAACCTGCACTCTTTAAGGACCTTATTCAATGTGTTCGGCCGAATATAGCACGTCAAATAGTGTTAAATTTAGGCTTATTAACTAAATAATGACAGTGTTATTTTTAACAAAACACTTTTAACAAAACGGCAACCATTGTACAATTTCGTGGCAACAAGTGGGCTCGAATAGTTGCTGAAATAGATAAAATTTAGCCATATAGAATCTTTTTCAATATAAATCAAAATTTCGGCAAGACCTACACAGGAATAATAATTTAAGTCGAAGGAATCGATATGAGAATTGTTTATTTAATGCTTACCCTTTTGTCTTTTCAAGCTATAGCTCTTGAAGACAAAGATTTTGTAAAAACTTATGACCTCAATAAAAACCACTATTACTTAAGCACTGGATTTAAAAACTATGAACATTTTAATCACTTTTCAGTCAAAGCTGGTACTTTTTTTCAAGCTTGTAATGACAATGGACTACAGCCTTGGGTAATAAAGCATGGTGAGGTCGTACCACAATTGCTATGGGAGGATGGTTCAAAATACATTAACTGTTCATCAATTCAACAGGTAAATAACAATACATATCAGCTAAGTAAAGATGAAGTTTTATTTAATCCTTTTCCAACGAATGATATATTTGTTACGGATGGAACAACCCAAGGAACTCGAATATTCAACGAGTTTGAATTAATAAAAGAAAGCATTGGGACGTTTAAAGATCCTGTTGAAATCCCTCAAAACATATTGAAAATTGGGAATGACAACTACCTTTACTCACTGCCTGATGGTAACTATTTATTCAATATAACAACGAAAAAAAGCCATAAATTTCATAATTTAGAGCGTTTTTACAATCAAAGAGAGTGCTCACTTTGGGGATCTTCGGTAGTTTGCATATTGGAAGGTAAACTTTACATTTCAGATGGAACAGTAAACGGAACAAGGTTAATTTATGAATCTGATGACGAAGACCGATATAACTTTGCTGACACCAACAAGCAAGATGAATTTGTTACTCTTACTTTATTAGGGGAACAATCTAAACTCATTAAAATAAATATTGAAACAGGTGAGAAGCATACTTTATACGAGGCGAGTGAGAAATGGTTTTTATCCAAGAAAATCATACATACCAATGACGCTTCATTTTTTGTAGCATTAGCCATAAGCTCACTAAATGAATCAGAACTCACATATAATTTATTTAAATATAGCAATCAAACTAAAAAATCAGATTTTATCTATAGAGATAAAGTGGAAAATTATTGGGGCGACTTATCAATATACTATATAAAAGATCAACTATTAATAAAAGGTAATAGCAATCCTCACTCTAACAATCCAGACGATTTCTTTTCATTAAGCAGTGATAATACGTTATCAGAAATAAAACTACCAGCTAATGAAAATCAAGTGGGATACATAAATCAAACAGATGATGAGATTTACTTTTACTGCGCTAGTAATGGTGAACATATAAAGGCTTACTCGCCAGAAACAATGACATTTTCGGATACATTTTTTAGTCAAATAAATTATATCTCTCAATCATTTGTCCATGACAACAAATTATTTGTTGATAAAATCTTAAAAGAAGCTAGTTATGGAAATGGATTACATATATTCAACAATATCACTAAAACATTTGACTATGTTTCAAGCGTAGAGAAAGGTACGCATACAGTTTCAAGTGACATTCGTTTTTCTAGTATAAATAATTCAGATATTTTTGCTTATGGTTGGTTAGATGAAGAAATAAAACCTTTAGAAAAATTAGGTTTTAATGAAAGAAATGGAAACCATGTATTTTTTAAAATGTCGGTTGAAAATGGGGTAGAAGTAATTAACCAAACCTTACCTAACGATTATCCGAAATACGGAAATAACGCTATAACAAATATGGAAAATGATGTCTTTTATTTGTTAAATGGAAAAGTAAACAAGTATGATAACTCAGCTCAATCTTCGAGTGAAGTATTTAATTATGACAGAGATATTCCTGGTGGCTGGATAAATAAGTTATTATTCACAGATGAAAATAGATTGTTTGTAGAAGCTAGCGCTAACGAATTAAGAGTTATTGATACACAATCAAGTAAATCTTTCTCAACTAGTGATTTGGGTTTAGAAGCTGATTCGGTGTACCAGTGCGGGCAACTTGTTGTATCCCAGAAGTTTTCATATGATACTGAAACGAAAATGAACTTTCACAAATGGAATGGCAGTCAATATACTCTTAAACAATCAATAGGCGTCCTATCCAGCAGTTATGATGTATATCACTTAGATAATAAAAATGCTAAATTTTATTACCTTAAAGCAATATATAATCAAGATTATGTTCCTAAGCAAACACTTTCAATTTATTCTTTCGATTGCCAAACTGAAAAAGCTGAAAAGCTATATTCGCTTGAAGAAGATGAAAACACTCAAGATATACAGTATCTTGATAATAAAATAATATTCTCAAGCTATTTATATGGAGCTAATGGTTACACTTCGAAGTTGCAATCTTTAGATCTTAACACAAACAACTTGACGATTTTACATGATGACTATTCTCAGTTTAATTCTGCCTCTATGTTTTATACGAATAAGGGCGCGTATCATTTCAAATTAGAGGATGGAAAATTTAGATTTTCTTTGATCTCAAATAATACCAGTACTGAACTGAGTAGTTTGAATATCTCCAATATGTTTATGTCTATTTCACCATTCACGCTTGATAATGACCCAAAGAGCTGGATATTTCTACCCGTTACACTTTTAGATGGACTGCTTCAATTAGCAGTATATATGCCTGAGTATGACCGTTGGCACACAATAAAAATTCCAAACGTTTATAATGAAACAACTTTTATTTCGCAAAGTTTTTATTTGGACGGACATTATTATTTCCCATATGAATCTTACCCATATGGCTACGAAATGTTTACTGTAAATCAAAACTGCTTAGTATCTCAAGTTGTTCACGATGAACAATGTAAAACACCGTACGAAAATAGGCCTCCCATCATGCTAAATATTGATAGCCCAACGTTGGAAGCTAATCAGTATCTTTATATTCCAACCAGAGCATGGGATGAAGACATGGATAAGTTAACATACTCCATTAGCCAAACACCTAGCTGGGTGAAGTTTAACTCTGAAAATGGAGAAATTTATGGTCAAATTCCAGCAGATTTCAATACAAATATAGACAATATCATTGTCACTGTTTCAGATGGCACACAAACAACATCCAGTTTGCCATTTTCTATTAATATCAAAACCGATGATGGGGGAGATGGTAATACTGACACTAACGAAAACGATGGAAGTAATGAGACAGACCTACCAACACCTGATAACTCTGACAAAAGCGGTTCATCTGGCGGTACAATGTTCGTTGAAATGTTATTAATCATTCTTGTACTGCTATCGAGACAAAAAATGTTGATAAACTATATCAATTATAAAATACGAAGAAATAGGACCAAGCTTAATAGCTTTCGATGAAACAGACCTTTTGAAAGAGCAAGTTAAGAACTGTGCGAAACGGTTAGTCTAGCGATATGGTTATAAACGGAAGAATCTCTCATTGAGATCTCTCCCACTTTTTAAATAACAATAAACAGGGCTGTAAAAATTAATGGTCGCTGCTGAATAGACTACTAATTTAACAAGAATTATTCAACTATTTTGATTGAAATTGATGAATTGAGTACATTGAGCATAACTATCACCAAAACAATGAAAACGAATTATGTTAATTGCCCATATATGGCTTGGTTTTATTGGTTGGGAAACTTTAAAATGATATCAATCAAGTATTTGATTATTATTCTGGCCGTAATTAGCTTCTGCGTTTGGCCGAGTAATTATAAGTCTACTTATATAACAAGAGTAAATGCAGCAAGCTACGATGTAGAAATACAAGTTAAAGCAAGTGAAATATACGGTATGTACAAAATTGATGTAAAGATAGGAAGTATTCCAACAAAATTTCATTGTTTAAAATTACATAAAGTAGATCTTGGTATTTATGGTGATAAAGGACCAAATGCTATTACCCCTTTAAATTTGAATTCTGACGGTGATTTATATTATTCTTTTTATTTGAAAAAGGATATTTTGGTAAGAACAAGTATTGGGATAAACTATTCCAATACCTTGAGTGAAAGCCAATGTGAGCAATTGTCTTTGAATGCGTTTATCGTTGAGTTGTCAGCTTGGAAAACAAGCAATTCGGATGTTTTACAATTAGATGAGGAATAACCCATAAAGTATTCAGCTGAAAAGTATATAAAACAATTTTTAAAGGCTCATAATTATTGACTTTTTTCACCTTCAGGAATAAAGTCAATCTTAGTTAGCAATTGCAGACTTTGAAAGTATTAAGCCGTGCAAATAAATGAATTTAAACGACTATTTTAACTACTCAATTTGAGAGCCTGGGTTCAAATCCCTCCGCCACATTCAACGGGGAAGCCTCATCAGCAATGATGGGGCCTTTTTTGTGATAGAATCAGCTTTTTTGATTACTGCGTAATTACACGAGAATTTTAATGTTTTCAGTTTGTGTTAATTCATTCTATACATAGTTTATGTATTCATTTAACGCTATATGCCGCATTACTAAATGTAATTCTGTGTAATCGTTGAGACATACATGCTGACTTTATTTATTGAGAAATAGTTACTCGAAGTATTGAGGTACTTTTCTATATAAGCCATTATTTACTGGCTAGATTGCGCTTAACCGAATGAACTGATTTATATACAGGTATAAATAGATTTAGCTTAATTACAATGAAACTACTCATTAGGTAAGCCTAAAGTCGTAATGTAGATTTATTTCGGAAAGTATAATTGATTGATAATATTGCAAATAAATATTATCGCTTGTTTTTCAAACGACATTAACGCACAACCTCGGTTGATTTGGGAATATTGAGAGTATTTTATCACTTTACATCAAAGACATAGAAAATGTAGGATGATATAAATCAATAACTTGAATAGCGGACTTTATCGGGCGAGCCGTTCAATAATCTGTTATGCAAAGTGGGTAAATGACCAAATTTTGGATTAATCATAAAATCGATATTGTCATTTTAGCTGTAATACTTTTAAGTATATCGGTTTGGTTTTTTCATGTCTGGTCAGATGAAAATATCGAAGAAATAGATTTAAGTAATAGCGCTATCTCATGTGAACTAAATGGAAAGTTTAGTACCTATTCAGTTCGATTTTCAAAAAATGGCACAGACTATTTCATGACTAAAAAATACAATTTTTGCGAATTGTACAGAGATGAAATACGTGGTAAATCAATAAAGGGGGAGTACCTTAAAGGTAATCACCTGTTGAAAAAGATTGAGGTCGATGGTGCTAGCTATCATGAGCAGTTAGCACTTAGTGCTTACTTTTCTGGCCTACTATTAGCATCGCTCTGCTGGGTATTTATTCGACCCCCCATAAAGTGGGTTGCACTTAAAATGCATAACAAGACTCTAAATTAAGATTTACCATGTCTGTCATACCATTTGCTGAGCAAATCGCCCGCCAGCACATGGTTCACTTATTAGAAGGGCGTTAGTGTTTTGAGGAGCAGATTTGAAATTCATTTCATTAATTGGCATTGCATTATCATTCTCAATAGCGGCACAACCTAACCTGATTAACGTTAATGAGTTTCAACTTGAATACGAAGTTGCTGGGCAGGGTAAGCATACCGTTTTATTGGAAGCTGGTGGTGGTGCAAGCATGTCTGATTGGGATACTGTTTTCAACCGAATAGCAGAGCATGCAACGGTCATTCGCTATTCTAGAGTTGGTAATGGCAAATCAACAGTTATTAAGCGTCATTTTACGTCGAATGATTATGCAGACTACGCTAGTGAACTTTTAGTTAATTTGAATATTAAACAGCCTGTCATTTTGGTCGCTCATTCATATGGTGGCAGCATCGCAAGAGACTTTGCAACTGCTTATCCAAAACAAGTAAAAGCGCTCTTATTGTTAGATCCGTCCTCTGAACATGATGTTGATATATTGCGGGCCATTGATTTAGAAAAAGCGAACCGAGAAATTGCTCAAATCAAGCTAGATGATGTGGCTAATGGTATGTCAAACCAATATCTCGATTTTTGGAGTAAAAGACCGCTTCCTGATTATCCACAGATCAAAGATATACCCGTAACAGTTATTGCCTCGGTCAGGAAAACAAAGAATCCTGCTAACTTGTTTTTTACCGATGAAGGCAGAAAAATGTGGGGGGAACTGTGGCAAACTTGGGCTGGTGCATTTCCACAGGGGAAAACTGTTCTAACAGAAAAAAGTGGCCATTTTGTTCAGGTGGATGAACCTGAGTTAGTTGTAAATGAGCTTTTAGCCTTGATGCAAAAGCTGGACAAACACTAACAAGTAAAGGCAACTGACGCGCATCGTGCAGCTGCTTTAAGCATTATGTTTTTTGTAGTTTCAATTAAAAAGGAGTTTATTATGGGAGGTATAAGTATTTGGCAAATTTTGATTATTCCTGTTTTTATAATATGGATGTTACCTTGGATACTAGCTTTAGTTTCTAAGAAAGCAAAAGGTGCACAGAAAGTAATTTGGTTTCTAATGTCGTTTTTTATATCCTGGATAGGATATTTTGTTTATTACTTTGTTGTAATCAAAGAACTCCCAGAAAACAACACATAACAAGAGACTATGGCTCAATAACTATAACTATAACTATAACTATAACTATAACTATGATTCAGCTTTAGCATTTCTGACTGAACATCATTTTTCTAGTGATCGAAATAACAGTTTGATGTAACAATTTACTCATTCAATACTCTTACAGCTCACATATACAGGCGTCTTGGAAATAGGAAACACCTCCCCCTATTCGCCGCATTAAAGACGAAGGGCTCATCAGCAATGATGAGCCTTTTTTCATTTGGCGAAAGATAGGACTTTTAACCCATGGGTTCCTTTTTATGTAAGTAAGCTATCCCTCCGCCACATTTATCGAGAGAGCTCAGTTGTGAACATTGTTTTTTGGATTGAGCCATTTGAGTCCAGAAGTTTCTATCTATTAAAATTGAACCAACAAAAACCTTAAGATTAACTGAAATTGAAAAGTTGATTTGTAACAAAATCTGTTTTTACCATTATCTACCATTGGTTTGCTTTGGTTATCGCCTTATACTTTTGAGCTCAAATATTAAAACAACAATGTTGGAAGCAAGCGATATGACTATTGGGACTGCTCCGGTAAGTAAAACACATTCATTTATGACTGTGTCCCTTATTGAATTATGGGAACGCTTTGGCTATTACGGCATGCAAGCGCTGATTGTGTACTTTATGGTGCAGCGACTTGGCTTTGATGACTCTCGCGCGAACTTAGTGTGGAGTGCCTGTGCGGCGCTCATTTATGTATCACCGGCGATTGGTGGCTGGGTTGGGGATAAGATCCTCGGCACCAAACGCACTATGCTCCTCGGTGCAGGGATTCTGTCTTTGGGTTATGCGCTGATGGCCGTACCCACTGAAAATACGTGGTTTATGTTTTCAGCACTCGGTGTGATTGTAGTCGGTAACGGTCTGTTCAAACCAAATGCGGGTAACTTAGTTCGTAAGATTTACGAAGGTGATGACTCTAAAATCGACAGTGCATTTACCATCTATTATATGGCGGTAAACGTCGGTTCGACCTTCTCTATGTTATTGACACCTTGGATTAAAGATTACGTTAATGCCGAGTATGGTAACGAATTTGGCTGGCATGCGGCCTTTGCCGTGTGTTGTGTCGGTATTTTGGTAGGTTTAGGCAATTATGCACTCATGCGTAAAAGTTTAGCCCACTTTGGTTCAGAGCCTGATACGCGCCCAGTAAACAAAAAAAGCCTTGCCATCGTATTGGCGCTAGCTGCGTTGTCGGTTGTCGCTTCGGCCATTATTCTTGAATATGAAGCGGTTGCCCGTGTCTTCGTTTACGCCGCTGGTGTAGCGGTATTGGCAATCTTCTTTCACTTGATCCGCACCAGCGAAACCAGTGAACGAGCAGGACTGATTGCAGCGCTGATCCTCACAGTGCAAACCGTGTTCTTCTTTATTTTCTATCAGCAAATGTCGACTTCATTAGCGTTGTTTGCCCTGCGTAATGTGGACTGGGATTTCCAATTCTTTGGTACTCATTTATGGACTTGGTCGCCAGCCCAGTTCCAAGCATTGAACCCATTATGGATCATGGTATTAAGCCCTGTACTTGCGTGGAGTTATTCGTGGGCGGGTCGCAATAATAAAGACTTCTCTATCGCGGCGAAATTTGCCCTCGGTTTTGCAGTAGTGGCAATAGGCTTCTTTATCTATGGCTTTGCCGATCAATTTGCCGTCAATGGTAAAACCTCTTCATGGATCATGATCTGGGGCTATGCCTCATATTCTTTAGGTGAATTGCTGGTGAGTGGCCTTGGTCTTGCGATGATTGCCCGCTACGTGCCAGCGCGTATGGGCGGCTTTATGATGGGAGCCTATTTCGTCGCTTCTGGTATTTCACAGTATCTGGGCGGTGTGGTTGCTAACTTCGCCAGTGTGCCAAAGGATTTAGTTGATCCACTGCAAACCTTACCTGTGTATACCAGCCTATTTAATAAACTGGGTATCGCAGCCGTGGTTTGTACCTTTATCGCCCTTGCCGTATTACCGCTGATGCGTCGCCTGACGGAGACTCACAACTCACATAACACAGTTATTGATGATGTTGGTGACAGTGCAGCAGCATCGCTACGTGATGTAAAAGCCGAGCAGTAATGCCGAGCTGATAAAGCTTTATTGAATAAAAATCAACTGCCGATAAGCCATGCTCGTCGGCAGTTTTTTTATGACTTCATTCATCTAAAAAACCCTACCGTCATTAAATCGGCCTCTTTCCCCTGTAAATTGTCATAAAAGGCTATCGTTACTTAACCTAAAAGCCGTTATGTTAATGTCCTAAAGGTTGGCGGCGATGTTAGCCGGCCAATAATATTAAGCTCAATGTTATGCTGTCCGAACTCAACATTAGTACATATCCTGAGTTCAGGTGACTTACTCTTAAGGAGTCGATAGTAATGAAAAAAATCTACTTAGTTTTATTAACCTTGGTTTCGATGTCATCGGTCGCAGATGATGGCGGCTTAGCTGACCAAATGAAAGCGCTTGATACCGCGGTGTTTGACTCATTTAATCATTGTGAAAATCCTGAAGAACTGCAGAAACATGCGAGCTACTTTGCCACTGATGTCGAGTTTTATCATGATAATGGCGGAGTAACCTGGGATCGTGACACCATGATCGCCAATACGAAAAATAATGCCTGTGGCCATTACACTCGAAAGCTGGTTGAGGGCTCTTTTAACGTCCACCCGATTAAAGATTTTGGGGCGATTACCGAAGGGGAACATATCTTTTGTCACAATAAAACCAACCAATGCGAAGGTAAAGCTGACTTTGTCATGGTTTGGCGTAAAGTAGACGACAAATGGCAAATAACTCGAGTATTAAGTTACGGTCACCGTGAAAATAAATAAAAGGATATTAATAATGTACAAACAGATTTCAATTATCACACTCAGCATGATGCTGTTAATGGGCTGCTCTGGCACTGTACCGACCTTAGGCATCAATAATAGCCAATTGACCCCCTGCCCTAATTCGCCAAACTGCGTTAATAGCCAACAAACCTCCGCAGATGAAGAGCATGCTATCGCACCGCTGTATTTCACCGGCACCCAGCAGCAAGCACAAGTACGCCTGTTACACATACTCAAGACTGCAGAGCGTGCCAATATCGTTGTGGTTGAGGACGATTATATTCGCGTAGAGTTTACCTCGCAGATAATGCGCTTTGTCGATGATGTGGAGTTTTACTTCCCATCAACCGCAGCGGATAAAATAACCATACATGTTAGATCAGCTTCGCGTATTGGCAGTTCTGATTTTGGGGTGAATCGTGAGCGAATAGAAAAAATCAGAGGTGAATTTAATGCCTTTAAACCACAATAAAAATTATCAAGGTCATTTATAGAGGTATTGATACAGCCAGCAATGACTTAGCTTATAGCGGTATTATTTGAACGACAATAAACTCGATACATGCGAGCATTTATCTGCTCATTAACGAAAACTATCTGTAAATGTACCTTTTAAATGTCCATTTTTTCGTTTGCAGCGTCAGTCTTATGGCTAATAATAGAGGCTATTAACATTGGTCTATTCAACTAGGTCCATCAAGGGTAACGTCATCAGACGTCTGGAGTAAGAATGAATAATAAAATTATCGGAATTGTGCTTGTCATTGCGGGTATTTTTTTAGCTTTGTGGGGCTACAATATTTATGATTCAGCGAGCTCTCAATTTACTAGGGCATTAAGTGGTGATACACCGATAGAAGCATGGGCAGGAATGGCAGGGGGTATCATTTGCGTGTTAATTGGTATCACAAAGTTAAAGTAAAGCCATTTTACCCGCGTTACTGATTTATGGTTTATCGCGGTGTGATGCTCATCAGTCAGGTAAATAATAAAAAGCGTCTATTGACGCTTTTTATTATTAATAGAGCAAGATAACAACACTCTGTTATGTAAACCCACAGGTTAATCAGCTTATTGGGCTGGATTAACCCCAGGGGTAACTTCATCGACACTAAAGTCTGTTTTGGCCGATTGAATGGCATTAATCGCTTCAGATGTCAGTGTATTATTGCCTGTCAGTAGGTCGTTTAAATTACCTGACTCTGCATTAACTAGCCCCAACTCGCGCAGCATGGCATCGACAACAGGCGCATTGGCACGATAATTTAATGCCGCGGTTGTCACTTGCTCAGCAATACCGCCTTGCGATGGGTGACTCTCACCATTACCAAACTGATTACCCGTACCATAGCCTTGTAAAATCTTAATGCCTTCAATGTTTTCCAGTGGTTTAACCGCTTGTGCGACAATTTCAGGTAAGGCTTTTAATATCGCTAATGATCTTTGTAAGGCAATTTGTTCGTTGCTCAGTACGTTTTCAGCTTCGTACTGCGCCCGCTTACCAGCCGCTTCTACTGCATAGATCTTCTCATCGGCTGAGGCTTTGAGCATCTTAGCGTCTGCACTGGCACGCGCTTCAATTAAAATGGCACTCGCTCTATCTTCCGCGGCAATTTTTTCTGATTCAGCTCTAACAGTAACACCCACTGCGTCGCGCTCAGCTTCTTTGCGGGCGTCAATAACTTCGATGTCTTTACGACGATTAGCTTCAGCAGTTTGGCGCGCAGTAATCACCGCCTCTTCTTTTTCTACCTTAGTTTTTTCCGCTTCTGCGGCGCGAGCACGGGCGGCAGACTCTTCTTCTGACTTAGCGGCTACGGCAATGCGTTTGTCTTGTTCTGATACTTCGATATCGCGTTGCTGCTGAATGCGTGACTGTTCAATAGACTTATATTTTTCAATTTCACGGGTTTCGATGTCTTTGGTTTTTTCAATTTCAGCGGTTTCAATTGCGCGCTCTTTAGCAATTTCGGCTTCACGCTCTTCGCGGGCTTTGTTTTCTTTTTGTTTAATGATTTCAGCTTTTTGATCGGCACGTTTAAATTCAAGTGACTGCTGCTGCGCGAGGCGTGCTTCTTCTTCCGACTTTTCAATCTCTAACGATTCTTTTTCCGCTTCAAGATTACGCTGTTCAATTTTGATGCGGTTTTCTTGTTGGATATCGTTGGTTTCTTTACGTTTTTCTTCAATGATTTTAGCTAGACGTGCCCGACCTTCGGCATCAAAAGCATTATTTTCATTAAAGAATTGCAAGTCAGTTTGATCAAAACCCGTCAGTGAAACAGATTCGAGTTCTAAACCGTTTTTCTCAAGATCGTTGGCGACATTATTCTGCACTCGCTGAACAAAGTCAGCGCGCTGCTCGTGCATTTCGGTCATGGTCATTTCAGCTGCCACGGTACGTAATACGTCGACAAACTTTGATTCCATTAATTTTTTGAGTTCTTCAACACGATTAGTACGAGTGCCTAAGGTTTGTGCCGCCATAGAAATCCCTTCGGCATTCGGCGCAACTCGTAAATAAAAGTCGGCTTTTACATCCACACGCATTCTGTCTTTGGTGATCAAGGCATCTTTCTGGTTTTTTTCGACTTCAATACGCAGAGTATTCATGTTGACCGAAATCGTTTCGTGCAGCACTGGCAGTACAATTGCGCCACCATCTTTAATGATTTTCTCACCGCCAAAGCCTGTACGCACAAATGCCATTTCTTTGCTGGCGCGTTTATACAGTTTGGCAAAAATAAGCCCTATTACAATCAAACCTAATATAACTAGGCCTGCAATTAATAAGATAAAGCTGCTTCCAGAATCAAAGCTTGTTAAGGTTTCCATTTAATGTCCTTTTAAATACAACAGAGTAATTCGATCATGTCAGCACAATGCAATGGCATGACCGTTTGAAAATATAGAGTGATTATTATTAAGTTAACTAAATTTGTGCAGCCGTCCACACCTTGCCTTTGCGAGCTAACAGTACAACTTCCGCGCCTCGGACAAATTCAATACCTAGGCGTTCTGGCTCAACTAATACATAGTGTTTTTGTTGAAATTCGTCACGTGCCACCGCCTCTGTAGGCATGCCTTTAACTGCACGCCCCTGAGTAATGGTAGCGACGCAACCGACAAGTGAATCAACAGAAATCGCCGAGGTTTCATTTTTAGGAAGAATATTAGCAACAGCATTGCCGAGGAAATGACTAGAAATAAGCGTAATAATAAACGCGATAGGTACAGTGATAAGTTGCGGCAGTAGTGCTGCTGAGATTTGTAAGCTAGTAAAGTTAATTACGTAGCCTGCAATCGCAAAGCTACTTAATATCAACACCAGCCAAATAAGCAGCGGTAAACGATCAAGGCACAACCAGCCCAATAAACCTGTCATGCCGGTGATAGACGTTTCAGCATCCATATCGACATCAGTATCGACTGATAACGAGTTGTCTAACGCGCTAAAAATGCTTAAACCAGCAATCATTGCGATAAGCTCAAACGTGCCCAACATGATCACTATTACCAGTGCAATTGAAAAAGGCACATTTCCATGAGCGCTCAAAAATGCCAGCATTGTTCCTCCATTAACGATGTGAATTCCATTTATTCGTAAATTATCACGTTATTTTGCAATAGGATATCAGGCAATAGCGCTTTTCAACATAAAACTAAAATTAACCAACATTATTGTCTCACATCATAATAAGTTAATTGCACCCACAAGGGTAAATAGATAATTATTGATCAGTACAATATCGCCCTAGGGTAACTATTCGCTCAATTAGATCATCGCGCATTTCTCCTAAGTTGAGATTAAATATGCTATTCACCAGCTGAGCATATACCATTAGGCAGTGATATTATCTCTCCCTAATAATCCAAATTGCCAATTCTAACTATCTACTATTAATTGCCAATAATCATGATTGGCGCAGGAGTGTCGGTGTTAACAGATCCATTATTTTGGTTAGTGGCTATTCCAGCAGTATTAATCACAGGTATGTCAAAATCAGGTTTTGCTGGCGGTGCTGGCGGGTTAACAGTGCCGTTATTAGCATTAGCGATTAGCCCCGCAACCGCTGCGGCAGTGATGCTACCCTTGCTCGTTTATATGGACTTTTTAAGTGTACGCTCGTGGTGGGGGAAACAAAATACAGCACAACTGTGGATTTTATTGCCTGCTGCTATCGTCGGTATTGTGGTGGCTTATCTATTATTTGATCAACTTAATGAACAATACTTACGCGGTATACTTGGCGTGATTTCATTAGGGTTTGGCATCTACGGCCTCACATTAGGTGAATGGTCACAACGAAAACCATCCGCGCTAATTGGTAGAATGTGCGGCACCATTGCAGGCTTTACCAGCTTTGTTGCCCATGCGGGAGGACCACCATTAAATGCCTATCTGATCCCACTGCGTTTAGCTAAAACAGAATACTTGGGAACTGCCGTAGTGTTTTTTGCAGTGATAAATTTAGTTAAGTTAATTCCCTATAGTATGTTGGGGCAAATTAACCTGAGCAATTTATTAATCTCGGCATCGTTAGCGCCTATCGCTTGGATTGGCGTAAAATTGGGACTACGCATCCAGGATAAATTTGACGAAAAACAGTTTAAAAAAATCATTCTTAGCTTAATGATCATCGTTGGTTTGCGATTACTATGGACGGCATTTAACCCGTGATAGTAAAGGTCACCATTAGGCTAATAAAGTCATCATATGGATCTGATAGTATGAATTTAATGGGGCTGATTTACTGATATTATTGCCATTAACCTACTTGATACCATTAGACACGTTTAACAATAAAACAAGGTAAGATATGAGTACTGATAACCGCTACTTTTATGAACCAAGCAAAGGCCATGGTCTGCCACATAATCCACTCAATGCCATTATAGGCCCGCGACCAATAGGGTGGATTTCTTCTCGTAATGCTCAGGGCCAACGCAACCTTGCACCTTATAGCTTCTTTAACTGTTTTAACTATGATCCGCCAATTATCGGTTTTGCCAGTGTTGGCTGGAAAGACAGCGTGGCTAATATCGTTGAAACTGGCGAATTTGTGTGGAACCTCACTACCCGTAACCTAGCAGTACAAATGAATCAAACATCTGCCGCACTTCCTCATGGTACTGATGAATTTGAATTTGCCGGATTAACGCCAATAGCAGGTAATATTGTTAAGGCCGATCTTATTGCACAAAGTCCTGTTAGCTTCGAATGTAAACTGTCGCAATGCATCCAACTAACGGCAGCAAATGGTGACAAAATTGATAGCTGGTTAGTGCTCGGAGAGGTTGTGGCAGTGCACATTGACAAGCACTTACTCAGCGCTGAAGGTATCTACCAAACCGCATTAGCAGATCCGGTATTTAGAGCCGGCGGCCCATCGGCTTATTATGGTATTGCTGAAGAATTACGCTTTGATTTGCACCGTCCAACGGTGTAATTGCCGCAGAGTCTCATCAACCAGGTTGTCATTGGCAGCCTAGCTGATGGCGACACAGCCAATAAAATCGTCAATGCCGTCAATAAAGCATCACTGCCTTAACCCAAGGTAAAAGCAGTGATTAAAGCCAAGTACTGTTCAAAAAGCTACCGTCTTTCTCGCTATATGTTTATTTTCAATATGATGGTTTACATCTTGAGCTAAATCCATAGTGGACGTTAGTTCAAGGTATTTTAGTCTTCTATGCCGATGCGAATATTGTCGCTTAAGGTTTCAAGTTGAGAGACTAACAACGCGATGGTTACATTCTCAGGTAATCTTAACGTCATCTTGGCACTATATACCGTTTTGCCTAAACTGGTTACTTGTACACGGTAGCATTCTTGGTGATCAACACTGACATCAAGATCCGCTAAAATTTCATTAATATCATGAGTTAACCCTGAACGGTCACTGCAATCTAAAGTGAGCTTACACTCTTGAGAAAAATGTATCGATTCACTTTCAAATTCAGCATAGACAAAGGTTAGTTGGCTAAACTTCTGCTCTAATGTTTGTTTTAATAGCGTTTCTTTATCTGCATCTATCATCACCCGCATCATTGCAACAAATTGCCCATCGAGTTTAATGACTTTACTGGTCTCCCAACTTGCGCCAATTTCACGGCTTACCTGAGCAAGTGATTGCAAAAGATTGGGCTGTAAAGTCCCTAAGACCGTCGTAATAAACTTATGCTGCATATAACCTCCGATGATAAATAAACCAAAATAATGTTGGCCTATTTGATGTAGTTTTAGTTAACACCTCACCACAGACTAACTAGCAGTAGAAATTTAGTCTGTGGTCTGGGGCACAAATCACACGTTTGGTACAAAATAGGTCATAGATACTGACTTTAGCGCATTTATCCCATTCGTTAATTCGAGCAGAGGTTAACGATTAATTTGCAGTAAATATTGTTTTTGCAAGCCGCTACAAACTTAATCAGTTAGTGTTGCTTACGTCACAAATTAGCATGTTGCAGTAACGACTTCATTAGGCGATTTGACAACAGTTTAGCCCTATATTTGAGGCCCATCACAGCAATAGCAACGACTTGAATAATATCACACCAGTTGAAGGTGTTTTATGTATCTAATTGAATTTAAATAGTTTATTACTCGAATATTAATACACTTAACCCACCCACCGCACGAAAAAAACGCTAAGTTATTGTTTTTAAATAATAATATCTATCTTACTACTAACATCATGGCTCCCCTGTCACTTATTGCTACCCGCTGAAGCTTTCTCTAAAATGCGCGCCTTGCCCAATCGGGGTACAAATTAATCTTTAGCGACGTTATTTGGTCGTTATATTTTTCCATTAAGGAAACATCATGGTTACAAAATTAGCGAATCCTGCACCATTAGGATTAATGGGCTTTGGCATGACCACCATACTGCTCAACATTCATAATGCTGGCTATTTCCCCATTGACTCGATGATCCTCGCAATGGGGATCTTTTACGGAGGTATTGGTCAAGTGATTGTCGGCATAATGTGCTTTATGCGGGGCGATACCTTTGGTACTACGGCATTTACCTCATACGGCTTATTTTGGTTAACCTTAGTGGGGATTATTTTAATGCCTAATATGGGGGTAGCGGCCAGTCCAGCACACTTTATGGGCTGGTATTTAACCCTGTGGGGCACATTTACAGCCTTTATGTTTGTGGGTTCGTTACGCTACCCTCGAGCAAAACAAGTAATATTTGGCTCATTAACCATATTGTTTTTCTTACTGGCTGCGCGCGATTTTACTGATAATGCATTGCTTGGCACTATTGCCGGATTTGAAGGTATTTTCTGTGGTGCAAGCGCTATTTACTTTGCGATGGCGCAAGTGTTGAATGCCGAATACGGGCGTACTATTTTGCCCGTTGGTGAGTTAACGCACACCCCAAAAGTAAGGTTAAATTCGATAAAAGTATAAAAAATACAACACCTAATCTAACAGGCCGATACTAAGTCTCGGCCTGTTAGATTAGCTTTAATTGACCAAACGACACCCACATACGGTATTACTAGGCTGAAACAATACCACTGCATAGTCTTTTGCCTCATCACGTTCTAGCACCTGAATAGTTAATGAATGCATACCGTTCTTATTTAAATTAATGCCACTAACATACGATAGATACTCATAATGCTCTGGTTTATAAACATTTTTACTGCCTAAATACTCTTGTTTAGTGGTCACTGAAATATCATATATTTGCCTTTGAGTATCAATTCGGTTCACTTTTCCTGTCATCGCTAACGTTCCAGCTGAATTACCGGACAAATCGAAATAACGATAGTTAATTTGCGCCAAGCCATCTTTAGAGACCAAATCAACTAATAAGTAATGATTATGGTCTGCCTCGCCAGCTTGATGATTAAACAGTTCGGAACTGCAACTCAGCATAAAGTTTGGCGCCTTAGATGTGAGCGAGTAAATAGTCCCAATACAAGCCAGTAAACACAGCAAAATAACACTGTTGATGAGCCATAACCCTTTTCTTGCCATTATGCTAACGCCTCCAAGATTGATGCGAAGAGGCGATCTGGACTGGTGACGAATCACAAATACTCACCTGTTTGAGCCACTCTGGATTGATAAAACGCTTGGGTTGGCGCAAATCGCTAATTTTGATATTACGAATAATCGACTGGCCAAAATAGTCGCCTCTGAAGGTAATGTTCAGCACCTGCTTATCGTGAGATAAAGATAGAAAGACTTTATTCCATACTGTCTCATGACAATGTAATAGACTCTGAGTGAGCAGCTGCCCTTGAGCAATCAACAACTCATTATTGGTGTTTGAGGGCGAATATAAAATCATTTCAACTTCCTGACCAGAATCCAAGGTTACCGTGTCGATACTCAGCGGCATAGTCGGACTGATTGAGGGCCCAAGCCGATTAAACCACCATAGACTAAGCAGCAATACACTAAAAAGGCTTATGACAACCAGCAATACTGGTAAAGATTTGATGGTAAAACGTCTTCGTTGGTAACGGGTTTCTTTGCGGGCACGGTGATGTCTGAGCAAATAACCTTGACCTTTTACTGTCTCGATAAGCGTTTCATGTTGCGGCCCAAGAAATGAGCGCAATGTAAAAATAGCTCTGGCAACAGACGCTGAACTAAGATGTGAACCGTCTTTATGACCAGACTCTAATATAGGTTTAGCAACGACTTTGCCTTGATACTCGACTAATAATCTCAGTACATGTAACTCTGCTCTGGGAAGAGACCACACCAGACCACTTTCCTGATTGATCAGCTCACCTTTATCGCTATCAAACCTGCAATGGCCCAATTGCATACCAACTGCCTCAATACTTCACATAATGGCTAAAGTGTATGCAGAAAATCTTATAAAATCTGTGATCCTGCTATCTTCACGCTTTAATTCCTTATTCTTTGTAATTAATAGTGGTCAAGATTGATGTAATTGCGATATTTGTCACATCATTTCATACAGTTAATTTCAATAAATACTCAGATAAATGTACGTAAATCCTATAAATGATCAGACTTCTGTCACAAAAGACGGCTTTTTTTTGTGGCTAGTTAGTCTTCAAAGTTCAAGTTTATTCACTCAATTGAACATTATTTTAAAAGCCGTTTTATCTGGCATAAATCACACCTTTAATCGCCCCATTGCTTATCGTTAGGTCATCAAGTTGCTGTCGATATTCCGACCAGCAAAAATATGACAACAAGCCTAAGCCATAAGAAGTCATAGCGCTTAAACACAACAATAATGATGATATAAGGGTGATCAAAATGAGCATAAATCGACGTCAAGCATTAACAAAAATAATTGGATTAAGCACCGCCGCAGCCGGGGCAACCCTCTTAGGTACCTCAGCATTTGCTGCTACAGATGCAGATGGAAACTACCGTTTAGCGTTAGGAGAAAAACTCAAATATGCACCGTTAGATGCCATGGCTACTGCCAAGCTAGCCTATGAAACTGGCGGCGGTTGTATGCACCAAGTCTTTCACGCCATTGTGACTATGCTCGCGGTATCGGCCAGTATTGATGCTGACAAGTTTGCGACTATCCCAACAGCATTAGCCGGCTACGGCTGGGCTGGCGTGGTAGGCCAAGGTACTCTTTGCGGTAACTTAAATGCAGCAGGCATGCTGATCAACATTCTTGATGATATTAATGCCCAAAACAACGCGATTATTGGGGCTTCATTCCGTTACTATGAAACCAACGATTTGCCTTTATCTTCAGCTGAGTTCATTGCAGGAATAGGCTCCACAGCCGAAAAATCATTAGAAGTGGGGGCAACATCTATTGCTAACAGCCCATTGTGCCATTCATCCATTAGTAATTGGTCTGCGGCATCAGGAAAGCCTTTCGCATTAAAAGGTGAACGCTGTAAACGCCTATCTGCCACTATGGCTTATTACATTGTCGATCTATTGAATCGAGCTCATGGCGGCGAGGATATTTCGGTATTAGCAGAAGCGAAACCATCGGCGACAACCCAAGCATGTCAATCATGCCATGGTGTCACCGAAACGATGGGCTCTGCTGCCAGTGTGAAAAGCGACATGGAATGCACGACCTGCCATACCGGACATTACAATTAAGGAGCGCATGATGAATGTCAAATATCTTAGCGCCATATTAGCCAGTTCATTGCTAATCTTTGGCTGTAATAGTGACAATGATGACGATGTAGCGGTTATTGATCCCCCTGTGGTGGTTGTACCGCCAGTGGTGACACCGCCAGTAGTTGTTGTACCACCAGTTCTTGATGGCATTAGTATTGATGATGCAAGCAGCGTAATTGTTACCCTGGATACATTTAATGCTACCACTGGCTCGCTATTATTCACGGTCGCCAATAATGACGGCGAAGCCCTCATTGATGTAGCCAATTACGATATCGTCTATTTTGGCTTTCCTGATCCAGCATCGCTATCGATAAAACCTAAGGCTTGGAAACGTTGGCATGTCACCCAAAGCTATCAATGCGATGGTGCAGGAAGTGATAGTTGTAGCGGAACATTAGAAGCAACCGATACTGCAGGCAAATATACTTTTAATGTCAGTGACCTCGACTTACAAAGTAAAGCATCGGCCAATGCCGCAATGATTTATAAGGTTGCGATTAAAATTAAGGGCTCGCTTGCCAGTAATGCAATTGAATTGATAAGTGCAGATTAAGTCATCGTCATTTAGCCTCCCCCTAGCTAATGGCGAGAATAGCACCCTTGCAATTAGCTTCAGGCTATTTTGCCGCAGCACTACACTGCGGCTCTTTTTATCATAAAAGAGTACGACTGAGACATGCGGAGTTTCGAGCCGAGTCATATCAATGTCAGACACAAAAAAAGGGTTTCAGCACTGCTGAAACCCTTTTTACTCATCACTGAGCGACTATATTTAACGAAGTTGCTGCATTAAGTAAGCGTAAACCATTGAGCTTAACTGAGCGGCTTGGGTATTGTCGGCCGCGCCAGCATGGCCGCCTTCAATATTTTCGTAGTACAACACATCTATACCCATATCTTCCATTTTTGCGACCATTTTACGCGCATGTCCAGGATGAACCCGATCGTCGCGAGTTGAGGTGGTAAAAAACACTTTAGGGTATTTAACCCCTTGTTTTAAATTATGATATGGAGAATAGGTTTTAATGTATGCCCACTCTTCAGGAATATCAGGATTACCATATTCGCCCATCCAACTAGCACCGGCCAGTAATTTGTTATAACGCTTCATGTCTAATAACGGCACTTGGCACACGACTGCGTTATAGAGCTCAGGACGACGGGTAAAGGCCGCTCCCATTAACAAACCACCATTACTGCCACCTTGAATACCAAGATGTTTGCTTGAAGTAATCTTGCGAGCAATTAAGTCTTCGGCAATGGCTTCAAAATCTTCATACGCTTTATGACGATTTTGCTTCAATGCTGCTTGGTGCCAAGCAGGACCATATTCACCACCACCACGAATGTTAGCCAGTACATAAACACCGCCCTGCTCTAACCAGTTTTTACCAATAGTGGCCGAATAGGCTGGCAAACGCGACACTTCAAAACCGCCATAACCGTAAAGTAATGTAGGGTTACTGCTATCGAGTTTGATGTCTTTAGCCATCACCACAAAATAAGGTACATTAGTGCCGTCTTTTGACTTAACAAAGTACTGCTGGGTGACAAATTTATTAGCGTCAAATTGTTGCGGCATGGCTTTAATTTTATCGGCTTTTAAGCTCGCGCCATTTAAGCGATATAAACTGGCGGGTTCTAAAAAGCTGGTGTAATTAACAAAAAAGTCATCACTATCGCGTTCTACATCAAACACACTTAAGGTGCCATTGGCTTCAAATGGCACCGGCTTGCTTTGCCACTCACCTTTATCGTTTTGCATGTATCGGACGAGTTTACTTTTTACATCATCCAGCCAAGTCACAAAAATAGCATTCTGACTAAATGCTACTTGTGAAATTGAAGCGTGCGCAGTTGGCGATACCAGTTCACTAAACTCAGGTTTTTGCGCAATGAGCTTATCAACTGGCGTATAAACAATGGCACCTTGTTTGAACGTACCCTTTGAGGTGACTAAATCGCTTTTTAGCTCAATATATAGCTGACCTTTAAAGTAACCTTTCAAATCGGCATCTTCAGGAATAGGCAGCGACACTAACTGACTATCTTGATAGACATAATGTTTAGCGGTGTAGAAGGTTAAGCTTTCTGTGACGATATTGAGTGGGATTTTATCATCGAACATCACATAACCCGACACGGCTACTGACTTTTTATCCCCTCTAAAGACCAGTTTAGCGGCAGATAAAGGAGTGCCGCGCTTCCACAATTTAACCACACTTGGGTAGCCAGAGTCGGTCATGCTTTGCGCATCGCCAAAATCAGTACCAACAAACACAGTGTCTTTATCAATCCAGCTTAGCATCGACTTTGCTTCGGCCAACAAAAATGGCTTTTGAGCACTATCGACAAAGGCTTTCGTTGTTAAATCAAATTCGCGCACTTCAGCAGCGTCAGCACCACCACGAGATAATGAAACAAAACAGCGCTCGTTCTGTGGATATTGGCATTCAATACCCTTGAAAACCCAATTAACGTCCTCAGCTTTACCCAGGGCATCGATATCGAGTACGGTTTCCCACTTAGGTTCGGCTTTAGCATATTCTGCTAACGTAGTTCGCCGATAAATGCCACGCTCGTGGGTTTCATCTTTCCAAAAGTTATACAAATAATCGCCAATACGAGTTGCATAAGGAATACGGGCTTTATCGTTTAAAATATCTAAGCTGTTGGCGACTAATTTATCAAAACCTGGATAAGCCTTAATATGGGTAGCAGATAAGCTATTTTGCTGCTTAACCCATTCCATTGGCTTAGCGCCTTCAACATCTTCTAACCAAATATATTTATCTTCTTCTGCATGAACAGGTATTGCCATAGTTATCGCACTCGCTATACATAAGGGTATGATTCGCTTAAGCATTAAAATTTCCTTTTTGTTATGTGCTCGTCGTTTTTTACCAACTGATCAATACTGTAATCCATGTAATACTCAATTAGCTAATTTTCTGGCCACTCAGCGTCAGTTCAACGTGTTGTAGCTATAACATAATGAAAGACATCATTATTAGCATCATTAATATCAGCAAATTACAGTAATAAAACCTCAAGATTTAGGCATTAACAGGTCCAAACCTTACAATATTTGCCTATATTGGGATTGAATAGATCCATTAGTGCAAGGATCTACTGCCAATTTAGCTAATGAAACAGGTATAATAATCTGCTAATCACAGAGAAACTAAGACCGATATCATGGCCAAAACTGCAGCAGCATTACATATATTAGTGAAACACCAAACCCAAGCTGAAGACATCATCAAGCAGCTCAATAAAGGCGCCAAGTTTGATGTGCTAGCCAAAAAACATTCTAGCTGCCCATCAGCCAAAAATGGTGGCAACTTAGGTGAGTTCAAAAAAGGTCAAATGGTGCCCCCTTTTGATAAAGTCTGTTTCAATGGCGAGCTAATAACACCGCACCTAGTCAAAACAAAGTTTGGTTGGCATGTGGTAAAAGTACTATACAGAACATAATGTTAGCTGTGATAAGTATTCGCGTCACTCAACATGAGTGGGCTGAAAAAACGGTCAATAAACAATGAGCTTGATATTCAGGCTCACTGCTAACACCATACTTATAACATTGCTTTCAAACCGATATAGCATTTACTTTCGCAGTTTAATCGACAGTTCGCCATCACGAATCTGAATATTATCCACACCATCGGCAAAGGTATTCCAAAAACCACGGTCGCCAAACTCACTCACTAGATTGACGTTTTTCATGTTACCCAACCATGCATTGGGAATAGGCACACCCATTAAGCTCACGCCAACTAAAGCAACTACTGGGCGACCATTGGTATCTAAATGAATGTCCAACCCAGTATTAACCCGTAAGATTTCTCCAGCCATCAGTGGAAAGTCCTTAGGAATTGAAATCAGCAAGGTTGCACTGGCCAAATTGTCTGAAAAATCTATCGCAACCCGCTGCGCAAAATCAGGATTACGGCCAATCATTGAATTAACTTCTTTTTCGCTAAAAGTCACCAGGCGGTCGGCATCAAATTCGCGATATGCCTGCGGGGTTAGCTCTGCGTTGTTATTACCACGATTACTTGGTTCGCGTGAATTAGGTGATTGGCTCACTTGGCGACTAGGTTCAACTTGCCAACCAAGCTGGGTCAGTTTTTGATCCAGCTTTTGCTCTTCTTGGGCATTTAACGTTACAGGCGTTAATGGCGACGGAAAAATATAAGTGCGAATAATAAAAAACGTTAATCCAATTGTGACCAGCATAGTCACTAAAATAATTAACAGTAGTTTGATGCCAGATGCGCCATATTGCCGCTGGCGGGATACAGATAAATGCATAAGTGAAATTAGCATTGACCCGCCTTTTTTACTTTATATTTGTCGAACATAGTAATGATATCTCTGGTTAGGGCCGTTGAACTTTCAAAATGAAGTTGGCAGCCGCTTGTGGCAATTTTATACAAATGGAGCTTTTGACATCTAGTATATCTACATGAGTAAGCAATAAAACAGTAGCAAGAAACCACAAACACAGTACTAAGGTTGAACTGAACATTACAACCAGTAGCCGCGTATAGAAATATCATTACACTTCAAATAGCATGGTTTATCAATCTTAGTATTGCTCAAGAAACCGAGTTACAAATTAGGTCAATTGTAATAAAGTTGTCAATTGTAAGATTAAACATTAACCACGATATTTGAGTATATAAAGGATTATTATGCAGTTACTCTCAAGCAACACTCTCGCCCCATTCATTATCAGCGCCAGCCTGTTACTAACAGCCTGTGGCGGTGGCGGCTCATCAAGCGGCGATAACAATAGCAATACTGGCTCAACGTCACCTCAATGGGTTGCTGGTCAATTTGCTAACTACTCGACATTAGCCAATCAGTGCAGTGTCCCCTTAACACAAAAATTGTGGTTGCGGTCGTGGAGCGATGACACTTACCTTTGGTATGACGAAATTATTGATCGCGATCCGGCACCATATAGCGTTGCCGAGTATTTTGAACTACTTAAAACCGACGAATTGTCAGACACAGGCAACCTCAAAGATAACTTTCACTTTTCTATGCCGACAGCAGAATGGGAATTACTCAATGGATCTGGGGCCTCTGTTGGTTATGGCATGACGCTAAATTTACGTAATGCATCGGCAGGTGTGTCACGACAAGTGACTGTGGCCTTCAACGAGCCAAACACGCCGGCAAGCAATGCAGGTATTAGTCGTGGTGCCATTATTGTATCGGTGGACGGTGTTAGCGTAGCAAATGCCAATGATAGCGACAGTATCGATACTTTAAATGCAGGTTTATTTCCCGATGCCACTGGTAAACAAACTGTGTTTACCGTGCGAGATTTAAATGCCCAAACCGACCGCACAGTGACATTATCGGCAGGCACAATCGTATCAACGCCAGTGCAAAATACTAAAACCATTCAAACGACTAATGGCAAAGTGGGTTATCTACAATTTAACTCTCACATCGCGACGGCCGAAAAAGGCTTATACGATGCCATGACGTTACTGAGCAACGCACAAGTAGACGACTTAGTATTGGATATTCGCTATAACGGCGGTGGATTATTAGCACTTGCCAGCCAACTGGGCTACATGATTGCGGGTGATAACGCCACAACTAACCGGGTGTTTGAACAAACTAGCTTTAACAACAAGTACCCCAACATTAACCCAGTAACGCGTGAAGCACTCTCGCCGATGCCGTTTATTTCAGAATCAATCGGCTTTAACACTTCATTACTGCGCAGTGGATTATCGCTGCCCACGCTAAACCTTAAGCGAGTATTTGTATTAACAACCCCTGGCACCTGTTCTGCCAGCGAAGCCTTAATGAATGCCCTTCGCGGCATTAATATTGAGGTAATTCAATTGGGTGATACAACCTGCGGTAAGCCTTATGGCTTTTACCCAACCAGTAACTGTGCCACAACCTACTTTACCATTCAGTTTAAAGGGGTTAATGACAAAGGCTTTGGTGAGTATTCTGACGGATTTATACCATCAGCCAATCCTACCCTAGACAGTGAAGTGCCAGGTTGTGTTCTAGAAGATGATCTTGGACATGCTTTGGGTGATACCAACGAAAGACTTCTCAGTGCAGCATTGTTTTATCGCAATAATAACCGCTGCCCAGCGACGGCTTCAGCTGTAGCACGCGCGCCAGCTCGAGAATCCTTTGTCGATCCAGGCTTTATGTTGCAAGACACGCGCAACCAAAATGTACTGAAAAACAACCGTATTCTCACGCCATTGGCTTTGGAGCAATAATGCAAAAGCAATTCATTGGTATTCTGGCAGTATTGACAGTGAGCGGCTGTGGGGCGACAGCAAAAGAGGCGCCATTACCGTTACAAGCGGCAATGCTGACAAACCCTAGCAGCCAAACCCACGCTGAATTACAACAAGCGATAGCAAGCTTACTGGACGCCAGCAATGTATTAATCGCCGATAAGGCTTTTACTCAATACAGCCAAGAAGTGATTGAGCGTGCTCAGCATAAAGATGCTAACGGCTTATTGATCATGGGGCGCAGCACTGAAATTCCGGACGCAGTGCAACTGTTAAAACAAGGCGATAATTGCCTATTACGTCATGTACAAACCGGCAAGACGGTCAAATTATCGCAAGTACGTTGTCAGGTCGAGAAACCATAGCAGGTTGCTTATTGTACAAAGTTGATGGCTAATACCATTGATTAAAACTAACTAAAAAAGCCAGAACACATCTACATATGTGTTCTGGCTTTTTTTTTGGGACTATCGACTCTAGTTAATAACATGCAGCCTATCGATCATGCCGCAGTTAACTCATCAAGCTGTAAAGCCAATACCCGCCTTTTATCATGATGGCTAAGCTAGCCCCCATCATAAATAGATAACTAAATATAAAAGTCACCGAACCACTTGAAGGACCGGTATCATCCAAGCGAATAATGGCGACACTCATATAAAATAAGATAAAAAAGTTTATCACTATGCTCAAGATAAAATAGTCACCCACCATAGGTAACACGCCACCAACAACACTGCTGATAAACAACAACAAACTACTGAGATTATCCTTTGTGAAATATTTTTTCTCTATAATACGGACAAAAAACACTCCCAGCATAATCAAGAAGTAATACAGTGAACTGGTTAATGCTGAATAACCCCCTTGCGTGATATCAGTCAGCGCTATTGTATCGTCAACCTCAGTACTGCTTGAGTCGGGGAAGAAACCTGCAATCCAATGACCTATACCAAATATAATCAACCAAGCAAGCATAAATGAAACCAGCCCGCCGTAATCAATCGGATGACTGGCTTTACGATCCACTATCATTGCCAATAACAAACCGAGCAATGCTACGCCAACCAGCAAACTGAGTGCATACCAATATTGGTCTAAATAAAAGAAGGCAAAACTAGGAGAAATTACCAAAAAAGATTGATTAAACTCATTATCTTTGGTGGTTACGCCAGTATTTTTATAAAAGGCATAATATACAACAAGGGGTTGGAGCAGCACTAACACAGTGCAGAGGGTTTCAATATCCATATCAACGTCCGTAACAAATCCATATAAAAAGTAGTCTTAAATCAGCAAAGCAACACGCTAAAACGAGAACAGTATAAACACCGGAGTAGTAAACTCAATCATTTATCGAATGATGTAACGTATAAACGACACTCAGTTCAATCTTGCTAAGAGACTAACCAAAGTCAAAACCTGCTGAATCATTTTGTCAGTAAGATTGTGCAATCGCTATCTTGCCCTCTACAGACTAAATCATGATAAAATCACAGCTTACTCAATTAACATTTACAAGGTAACGCAATGAATCCTATTATTGCCATCTTCAAAGAACACAATATCAGTGACGTACAAATTAATGAGCTGTTCCAGACGTTAACTGAAAACCCATTTGCAGCAATGGCAACTATTGGTCAATTAGGCATTCCTGCGGAAAAGCTACAACAGCTAATGGGCATGGTGATGCAAAACCCAGCTTTAATCAAAGAAGCAGTTGTAGAACTTGGCTTAGATTTTTCTAAAGTTGAAGCGGCAAAAGCACAGCTACAACCATAAGCGCTAAGCTATTACAAAACGCATAAACAAAAACGGCCAGTATCTTAAGATGCTGGCCGTTTTTTGCTTTCATCGGTTTGTTACTAACGCGCTGCATAAACAGTTTGAATTGTCTTTTTATTTCAGAGTTCGAGAAATCGTAACTATTAAGTTCTTTTTCTATCGCTCTATAAGTTGGTGGGCTTCTATTAACTGCGGAAGTGAATTAGTTCAGCAGCAGATTCATATTGCCGTTTAACGAAACCCGACTTAACTTACTACCTTGCTCTGTGGAGTTGATTAATTATTGGAGCTTAGGAACGAGCGATTCCTTAGTTATACTTTCCAAACTATTCATTGTGATAGAGTGAATAAACCGCATTTTTATAATATCGAGAGTAGTGTTGGACCACACCGTCAACTTAACCTTAAACAACACCTTAGTTATTAAATAATCCCCCTATATGGAGGATTATTTACGGTATCACCAGTCACTATGTTTATCGCCTGTGATTCAAGCTTAAAAAATCGCTTAAAATAGATCGACTATTGACCAGTAAAATTATTGATAAAAGTACTTAATAAAATTTCCGACGTAGTGCTAAAGGTAAAAGTAATAACGCAATATACCCCAAACTACCGCCACCAGAATCCCCATCTGTTACATTAATGACAAGTATCGCATTACTGCTTAGCCCCATTGAATCCGTCGCTGTCACCAAAGCGGTCATCTTACCGCTTGTAGTAGTACTTCCCGTTACATTGCCTTCCGGACTGATACTAATCCCAACAGGTAACCCTTCAGCAGTGAAACTCATAATATGGCCATCAGCATCGGTAAATGAACTCGCAACATCTAGAATAACTGCTTCAGCAGTCTTGATAGAAAGAGGACTCAAGCTGATGGACTTAGGTGCCGAATTGACTTGAACTATGGCAGACAAAGATGCCTTAGCCCCAAGACTATCTGTCACTGTCGCCAGCACCTTGTGTTCGCCGGCAGCGATCAATTTCCCATAAACCAAACCATAGGGATTAACCTCAAGCTCGGAGCCATCATCTTTAGCAAAAGTGAAGCTCTGCCCTTCAGGATCGGTAACTGAACCAGCGAGATCCAAAACAATATTTTCGCCAGGATTAACCCAGTACTTATCGATGGTCCCTATAAGAGGCGCAGTGTTAGCATAGAAAGGCACTAATATTGTCAATGTCATATCTCTGCTGTCAGTCACCAAGATATTTAAATCACCTGAGTCACTACTTTTGGTTTCAAGGGTAAGCAGACCCGTCTCACTCAACATTGCATCAGCGGGAAGACTAGTAGGGCTATAAGTAAGTACATCATCACTATCAGCGTCAAAAACAAAATCGGCGATATTCAGCTCAACCTTTTCTCCCTCGTTTGCCAATACAGGCATTATAGCGGCCTTCAATACTGGACTTGAGGAGAAGTCGGCAATCATAAATCCAACGGCTGAGTCGCCCGCTTGTGCACCAAAAATAGCTTTCTGCTTCAAGCCATCGGCATAAAATACGTTATAGTTCTGAAAATATGATATTCCATAATCGCTGGCTGGAGTAGTTGCAAGTAACTTCCAACTACCGCTCTCTCTGTCCACCGCATATGTATAAAGAGCATAATAATCGGTACTTACCACATAGTCCTGTGAGACAAACACCAAATTATGGTTATTAATGCCTGAAATAAAAGAAACCGACATAAATGACAAGCTAAAATCAGTATTAACCTTATAACTGCTTATCGCGTCACGACTAACGAAATAGATGTTGCCCTCATTTGCCAATACCGATGACTCAGTAGGAACTGAACCAGAAAGGTCAATGACTTCTTCTACATCAACATCCTTATTAGCGAGGTCTAAATCGATCCAGTAAAGTTTCGATGCACTTCTGTCCCACACATACGGCTTGCCACCAACAAAGCCTACCTGACGATAATAGCTATTCCCTAAAAGAGAGGTATCAAGTACATCAATCAAGGTAGCATTGTTATCCGCATCAATACTAACGAAGATATAATTGTTATCTTCGTTACTGAATATTGCTAAATTATTAGCTTTGTTAAATACGGCATTATCTGTGTAATATAATGGATTACCTGATGATATAAGAGACTTAAGTCCACCTGAAACAGTTCCATCGACAGCCACTTTCAATGCTATATACTTATTATTTTCCCAATAGTTGTTATCGGAAAAGTTACGTCCCGCGATGAATATCTCATCACCATGAACAGATAGGCTCTGAATATCAGGCGTAACATTCTGCCCAATACCAAACTGGGTCCAATTTGCAGAAAATAACGATGTCTTTGCCGCTGGATCAGCACTAATCGACGTAATACCATCTGCATCTATGACAACTATAATCCCCAACGACTCAATAAACACATTACGGCTATAGCCATTGGCCAAGTGAGGTAAATTTTGCTGGCCATCTTTTATGCTACTTACTTTGCTGTAATCATAAAAATTATCAGCAGATGCATAGAGCTCAACTTTCTCATTGTTTAGTCTCCAGCCAAGTTTATCTCCTCGACTAAGAGAACTAAGTAACACATTTGTTGCCACCGTTTTATCCAACGTAAAAGAGGGTGATACACCATCGTTGAAGTTATAAAGCTTGCCTGTATTACTAGTTCTTTGAACTAACAATTTACTACCAACCAGAGAAAGTGATGCTGAAGAAATATATGAATTTGTATTGAAAGCAATGTATGAATTAGCATTATACTTGAGTGTCAATGTCTCTCCTGCCACATCTAGACGATATACCGTAATTTCATTATTGTCTGAAGTAAATATATTACCTGTAGACTGGTCATACAATATATTTGAAATTGATTGATAACTGCTATTCCGTGAGACTCGAGAAATTTCCGCAACGGTATTGTCAATAGGATTTAATTGATAAGCAACGAGAGGATCTGTCGAATTGTAATCTCGGCCTTCACCAGATAGTAATAAAATATTATTACTATCATCAAATTCAATATCATCTATCTGTGATGGAATATTATCGCTATCACCTAGTAATTTTACTGCAACAAGTTCGCCAGTGGCAGCGTCTCGTTTTGTTATCGAAACATACCGTTCATATTGGTTTCTGATAAATAGATAATTACCACTTTCTGATATTTCAATAACATCATTATTTGTAATAGTTTGTCCATTTAGCGCACTATAGCTGAACTGCTCAACCCAATATTTTGTATCGACATCGAACTTCATTACAGTCAATTGATAAGATGAGTCAATTATAGATATTACATACAAAAACTTGCCATCCGGGCTCAACGTAATATTAATACCGTAGTAATTATCATCAGTAACCAGAGCTTGCTTACCATAATAACTAATAGTGTTATCACTATTTGCCAAGAAGTTATGAATATATTTTGATTCTGTTCCAACCGCAATCCTGCCAGCAGAATAAACTTTATTGATATTATGAATACGGCCTTCTTCAACCAAACCAATATTAGAAACAGATATGCTATGCTGCATTTTATCTTTAATAACATTTGTTTGCGCTTCGTCAAAGACAACGCCATAAGATTTTATTGATACAAGAAGACCGAACATTGCCAGCCAAGCACTAGATTTAGTTTTAAACATTTATAACATCCATTTATTTTTAATAACTACCAGCAATGCTGCCACTGGCATTGCTTAGAGACAAAATCATTACCGACTTTTCAACTATAAATACAAGCCGACACAATGTTCGTCATAATTAATACGTTTGTCTAAATAAAAGACTCAGCATTATGCAATAATGTAGAGGAAAAATACAGATACAGAAACAAGAATGCAACATAAATAACTGCGGTTCATTAACTTATGAGTTTATTGGTAAACGACTCATTCATTAACCTCTAGCTGTTGGTTATATTTACATAACCTTTGTATATATCTAAAACCTATAAAGCCAATGAACAGAATAGCTAACAATCATCAACGGCTTTTTAAAATGTAAAGTGGCTAAAGCGCAATACAGCATTTCAGAATGCACTGACAAAAAATACCAGCATCTTAAGAAGCTGACTGTTTAACCCAAATTAGGGTTAAGGGGTGGGATAAATAAGCTAAAATCAGAATATTTGACCAATTTCATATCAAAATTGCTATTTGTTTTGCTAACAAGGCATCTCCAAATATTAATAACTGTATTAATAGCGGATCGATGACAAGTCAATACAACGAAGTTAGCAGCACAAAGGGCTGTGTGATAATCGTTTATTCTCCCAATCTGGGGTTATCTGATCACAGCCGCTATTAATTGCCCTCAAAGCCAGCTAACCAAGTTTTGAGTAATTGGTTGAGCTCGGGCAGTTCAGAATCTGAAAGGTTTGCCACCAACTGATGTTGAATGCGGACATGTGCCTCAATCGCTTCATCTATAGTGGCAAGTCCTTTTTCAGTCAAAGCTACGGATACGCTACGCCTGTCTTCAGTGCTGTGTACACGTGCAATTAAATCTTTAGATTCTAGTTTATCTAAGCGATTTGTCATCGCGCCAGAGGTTAACATCATAGATGACAAAAGCACTGAAGGGGTTAAGGTATAAGGCAGGCCTGCACGTCGTAATGTAGCCAGTACATCAAATTCCCCCATGGTCAGGCCAAACAATTTATGACAAGTGGATATTTCAGCTTCAATGTGTTTTTGTAAACGCAAAAAACGCCCAAGTATTGCCATTGGTGCAGTATCTAAATGCGGCTTCTGTTCACCCCACTGCGCCACAACTCTATCGATATCCTCCATTTAACACCCTTAATCTTAACGATTGAATCATTTACAAAATACTTAACATAAAGATACTTCATAAAAAGATACTTTACAAAGATAACTTAGCAGTCCAGAATTGACACTTATCTTTATATGAAGATATTTAATGCTAAGGTAGTTTATGAATATTTTACTCGCCATGATCCCAGCCTTTTTTTGGGGTACCACTTATGCGATGACCCAGCTCACTTTACCTGACTGGCCAGCGTTATTGCTCGGTGCTCTGCGTGCATTGCCTGCTGGACTCATTTTATTGGCAATCAAACCGACTAAGCCCCAACAAGCCGACTGGTCTATTTTAATAAAACTCGGTGCGATTAATATTGCGGTGTTTTTCAGTTTGATATTTATTATGGCACTAACACTTCCGTCGGCCATCTCTGGTATAGGGATGATTTCAGTGCCCGTTTTCGCGATGCTATTTCATTGGGTAAGCAGTAAAAAACGCCCTAATCTGCCGCAAGCCTTTTGTGGCGCGATCTTAATTGCTCTAGCGTGGATGCTATTTGACCCCAGCACTATTAGTTTAAATCCTATTGGGTTAATGGCGATGCTGGCGGCTATTAGCTGTATTATTATCGGCAGCACGATCACTAAAGCACTGGGATCACGCATTCATTGGTGGACCATACTCACCTGGCAGCTCATTATCGGCGGAGCATTATTATTGGTTGCCGCAGGCATTCAGGCACTATTTTCACCTGAACAATACCTCAATGTGGTCAAGCAATTTAGTCTGACTAATGGCTTCGGCATAAGCTGGATAATATTACTCAACACTGTACTCGGTTACAGTATGTATGTGTGGTTATTGCAACGTATGTCGGTTGTCGACTTCACTTTTGGCGGCATAGCCAACCCAATAGCAGGTATTGCCTGTGGTTTTGTATTAATGGGTGAATCATACACACCACATCAATATTTATTGATGTGTGGCATGATTTTAGCCTCTATTGCGCCAACCTTGATTCAGTTGCTACGCCAAAAAATTACCGCATCAAATGCAAGTAAACAATTGATTATTGAGCAGAGTAATAGCGAATTAAATCATCTGAGTGAAACAAAAATGCCCAAAAGCTAGTGTAAAAAAGCAAATCAATACGTGGCTTAGACAGTGGCTTCTGGGAGCAGCTATTAAAGGATACAAACGCTACATTAGTGGATGTATCCTCAATAGCCGATAACGAGTACTTTACTAAATAACAGGGACTTTATAAGGCATATCACCTAAGTAGTCTTTCTTACCCACTTCAACACCGTTGTGGCGCAATATTGAGTAGGCCGTAGTGACATGAAAATAGAGATTAGGAATGGCATGTTCAATAGCAAATTCATAGCCTGTTAGATATTTACCTGCCCAGCGAGGTTGTGACACATGGATAGTGGCAGCGTGAGCGAAGTCGGCTTCGCTAAAACCATTAATATACTCAATGACTGAAGCAATGCGTTGACGCAACTCTTCAAGTGTCGTTTCAGTATCATCATGCTTAGGCATAGTCTCTAAATTACCGGTTAATCTGGCAACACCAACTTTAGCCGTGTCACAGGCTATCTGAATCTGGCGAGTAAGATTAAATTGATCTGCCGCTAAGCGAGAGTTAAGCAATACTGCCATATCGACCTTTTTAAAGGCGGCAAATACCTCGGCCTTATCAAGAATATTATTTAAGTTATTCAGCATTTTGCTGAATTGCACTACAGTCAAATCGTACAGCATGGCAAAGTCCTCAATTGAGAGCTGCAAACTTAGCAGCGCTTAGATAATTAGTGATAACCGATAAGATTACAACCCAGTCGAAGATATTTAGGCCTCATTAGCCTCATTTAACGCTGACCAGAGACTTTTATGAGCAAAACTCCAACGATACAAACTCAATAAAATATTTAGCAAATCATCACGGCCATCATATTGTTGATATTGATCAGGTCATATTTTATCAAGATGTCACTTACTGGCCTCAAATATGACAGTAAAGAGGCTGATATAATTGATATCTCGATCGATTTATACACTACCTTTTGCGCAATTAAAGCAAGGCTCTTAACTGATTAAGTGCATCAACAGAGAAGCCTTGGTCATAAAAGTAAATCACTTTACCTTGGCCATCTAATAGCACCACTCGCGCATTGTTTGGTTTTTCATTACCAGTAAATGCTTGTACTTTTTCACCATCTTTATAGACAGTAACAACACCTTTCCAAAGTGGCTTAGGGATGCCTGCACGCATACCACTGTCTATAAAGGTGCTGAACATTCTAGGAAACAACCCCTGTATGGTTGGCACTTCAAATACCGATACTTGCGTTTCGGTCATGTCTAAGCCAATTAACCAGCGATCAATATCAAACTGTGAATCTTGTTTATAACCGATCAGTAATAGCACAGTTTCACCTTTTAAATCATCAGGCAAGGCCATAGATTGCCCTTCAAGATTTTGGCCTGACACCGATGGAAAAGTTTGCCCAGTAATGGCCTGATTTGGATAACTCGTGCTGCAAGCGCTGAGCAGTAATAAGCCTGCAATAATCATTAAATAACGCATTTTAAGTCCTTTTGGATAAGTATTAGATCCTGTTATACGTAACAATCTAAAAAAAGATTAGTGCTTTTACACACAATCATTTGGGCTAAAAAGTTAATAGATAACTCAGTGCTAGCTATTTTCTATAGCCCATTCTTCTATCGCTTCTTTTGCAGCCCGAAAGGCTTCAATTCCCGCTGGCATGCCGCAATAGACTGTTGAATGCAGTAATACCTCCTGAATTTCAGCAATGGAACACCCATTACGTAATGCCCCTCTAACATGACCTTTTAATTCAGTTGGAGCTTTTAAAGCCGCCAGTGTGGCAATAGTGATAAGACTGCGAGTTTGCTTAGAAATAGCATCACGAACCCAGACTTCTCCCCAACAATTTGCGGTCACTAAGTCTTGCAGTGGCTTGGTAAAATCAGTGACATTGCTGAGCGCTTTATCGACATAAGCATCCCCCATCACCTTGCGACGTACCTCAAGTCCTTTTTGGTATTGCTCATCATTCATCAGTAGCCCCCTCTATTGTTGCGTTGGTCAATTCATTAAAAATAATCCCGTCTATATACACGTTAAACTTAATCTTAAATAACACCACGTTTTTGTTGTAGCAAGTTGATACATTGCCCAAGTCGATATCAATTCATTTTTCCCTGAGTAGGTAAACATATCGACTATGTTTTATCGACCGATCAGAAAGCCCAATCAAATAACTGGCTAAAACACTGTGATTGTAGGTATTATGTTACTGATTTAAAAGCATGATTCTAAAGTATGATTTTTTAATAACTGAATGACCATCAAGGAAAGAATCGCCATGGAAAGAGGCACGATCGTTCGTTGGAATACCGAAAAAGGCTTTGGTTTTATCAAGCCAGAAACCGGTGATAATCAAGATGTCTTTATTCACATTTCAACCTTAAAACACATGGCCAGAAAGCCCATTGTTGGCGATGAGATCCTATTTCATCGTGAGAACCAGCCCGACGGTAAAGTCAAAGCCGTAAAAGCCAGTATAGAAGGCGTCGCAGTGGTGTCCAACAGCATTCGTCCAGCGTCTCACACCAGTCAACATCATCGAAAAAGCCCATCTCATCATGACGACAACTACCGCTCAAGCCCAGTAATTGGCCGCGTAATCATGCTTATTATCCTGCTTGGGGTTGGTATTTTCGGTTATAAACAATATCAAAAAATGACCGCTACGCCAGTGCTGACCAATGAAGATGTTGAGCAGATGCAGTGGACACCAACCGTATCAAAACCAAGCTCAATCAATCTACAACCACAATTCAGATGCGAAGCTGGTAAAACCCACTGCAGCCAAATGCGCTCATGTGCTGAAGCGACATTTTATATCAACAACTGTCTGGGTACGGAAATGGATGGTGATAATGACGGAATCCCCTGTGAAAGGCAGTTCTGTAATTAAACATGAGGTGATGCAGTCATAGAAAGCAGGTTCTGGCTAACCGCCACTTGTTCTAGGTTCTAGGTAAGAGTCTTTAGATTTGAGGTCTAAAGTCTAAGGCTTGAGATTCTAGCTAGCCTTTAGCTATGAAGAACAGCTGACTATCGCTGTTTTGTTGCCTGCTTGCGATACTGGCTTGGGGTAATGTTTTTGCAGCGCTTAAAGCTGTGGCTAAAATTAGCCCCATCACTAAAACCAAGTCGCTCAGCAATTTCATCAAGTTGCATCGGCTTTAGCAGCAGTTCCTCAGCGATGCCAAAACGCACATCATCACGTACTTGGCGCCAACTGGTTTGTTCTAGTTTGAGTTGACGATGTAAAGTGCGAGTCGTACGGGCTAAATGCTGGGCGATGTCTTCCATTGATGCTGTTAAGCCTAAGTGCACTAAGGTGTCTTTAACCAACTTGGCGACAGGTTTCCAGTTTTGTTTTTGTTGCAGTAATTGGCTGCATTGCGCTTCACATAATCTGGCGGTAGCTTCATTGGCTTTTACCAAGGGCAAATCCAATAGCGGGGCTAGTCCAGAAAAGCCATTATAACTGGCATTAAATTGGATCTCAGCTCCGAGTTTTTGCTTTATACCTTCTAAGCACAAGCCTACTGGCTGAGGCGACATAAACTGCAATTTTATCGGTAAGCCGTTACGTTCAAATACTTCTCGTTGGATCATCGCCGCACCCAACATGTCTCTTACTAATACGAGCTCACCTAACTTACCTGCAATGTCGCACGAGAACCTTAAGGATAAATCGTCGTTAAGCTCAGTTAATGTTATCTGAGAAAAAACATAGGTTAAATCTAGATACCGCAAGCCAAATTCAATCGCCTTTCTCGCAGTACTGCTGGCCAACAGGGCATACCCCATAATGCCATAACTGGTCAGGTGATAACGGCAGCCTAATTCCATTCCTACTTTAACTGGGCATTCAGTAGTAAGCATTAGGTTATTTAACACCTGTAACTCTTGCTTATCTTCAATCAGCCGCTCATGGTCAGCTAATTGAGCACTGGTTAAACCCGACCCTTGCAGTAAAACATTCTCATCAATACCCAGCTCAATGCCATGGGCAACGATAATCTGCACACTGGTAATACTGCGAAATGTCATAATTGATGGCCGTAATGTCTTAAAATCACAAATATACGTCTATTTAGACGCTAGATCAATCAAGCCCAATTTCCTATGCTGGACAGATAACATCATTGGTTAACAATCTTTGAATGATCGTATAGCGAAATAGCCATTCAAAGTCATAATTAAAAATAACAATCATTGAGGTCCGCATGACCCAAGTTAAACGAAACCCTGCGGTGGTGATCATTGGTGCAGGTATGACGGGCATTTTAATGGCCATCAAACTGCGTCAAGCTGGTATTACTGACATTGTAGTACTGGAGAAAAAAGGCTCTGTGGGCGGAACGTGGCGCGAAAATACCTATCCAGGTGCGGCCTGTGATGTACCCGCTCACATGTATACCTATTCATTTGAACCCAATCCAAATTGGAGCCGATTTTTCGCCCATGGACCAGAGATTAAACAATATTTTGAGCAGGTGGCAGATAAGTATGAGGTTAAACGAGACATACGCTTTAACGAAGCGGTTACCGATGCACACTATGCCAATGGCAAATGGACAGTAAAAACCAGCCAACAACAAACCTATATCGCCGATTTTATTGTTTGCGCCACGGGCATTTTGCACCATCCGCAATTTCCAGACATTCCTGGATTAGCTGATTTTAAAGGCACCACATTTCATACCGCCCAATGGAACCACGACGTCGATATATCAGCCTCAACTCGGGTTGGGGTAATCGGTACTGGGTCAACGGCGGCACAAGCCATTCCTGAATTGATTAATACTGGTGCTAAGGTCTCGGTTTTTCAGCGCACACCACAATGGTTAATGCACTTACCCGATTTTACCTTTTCAAAAACCAGCCGCAAACTGATGGCTCGCTTTCCCATCATTACCAAAATCCACCGAAATACTGGTAAGTTTTTTCTAGAACATTTTTTTACCAAAGCGGTAACTGGACACTTTATCCAAAAACATGTGTTAAATTTTTTGTGTAAAGCCAACTTAAGATTAAGCATTAAAGACCAAACTTTACGCGAAAAGCTGCGACCTCATTATCAAGTAGGCTGCAAACGGGTCATTATCAACACCACTTTTTATAAAGCCATTCAAAAACCCAATGCTGAGTTAATAACAGAGGCCATTGAACGCATAACTGCAACAGGCATTATCACTAAAGACGGTACACACCATGACCTCGATGTATTGGTGCTGTCGACAGGGTTTAATGCATTTAATTTTATGCGCCCAATGAATCTAATTGGCCGCAACAATTTGCACATTGATAAGGCGTGGGCTCATAAAATTAAAGCATATCGGTCAATGTTACTCAGCGACTACCCTAACTTCTTTTTAATGCTCGGCCCCAACACACCTATTGGTAACTTTTCGGTTATCGCCATGAGCGAGGTTCAAACTGACTACGTGATTAAATTGATCGATAAATGGCGTGAGCATCAATTTGATGAGTTTGAAGCCAAACAACAAGCCATTGACGATTTTAATGCCTACGTAAAAGAAGGGTTAAAGGGCACTAGCTGGGTTGGAGGATGCCAAAGCTGGTATTTAGATGCCGATGGTGACCCTATTTTATGGCCCTACACTTGGCAGCGCTGGGTTGATGAAATGAAACAGCCGCAGATGGAACACCTTAATACCCGGTCATTCTAATTGGCTTAGCCACCTTTTCACTTGTACTGATTCACTCGTACTAAAAGCAACCAGGTTTTATCATGAATAACAACACGATATTTATTACCGGCGCGGCTTCTGGAATTGGCTTAGCCGCTGCTCGGCACTTTCATAAAAAAGGCTATTGGGTCGGTATGGCCGACATCAATTTAGCGCAATTAACACAAGCCACCGAAATATGGGATAGAACTCGAATACGCTTGTTTCAGCTGGATGTCACTGATGTTTCACAAGTACAACACGCTATGGCTAAATTTTGTGCGGAACATAATCATTGCTTGGCGGTATTACTTAACAATGCCGGCATATTGGAAATTGGTCCATTTGAAGACATCTCTATAGAACATCATCAGCGTACATTAAGTGTCAATGTCATCGGGGTCATGAATCTGTGTCATGCTGCATGGCCATATCTAAAAAATACTGGCACGAGTACTATTATCAATATGTCATCAGCCAGTAGCGATTATGGCGTACCAGAATTAGCCAGCTATTCGGCGAGTAAGTTTGCCGTAAAAGCGCTTACCGAGGCGCTGGAACTTGAGTGGCAAAAGTACGGCATAAGAGTATGTGATGTCATGCCGCCTTTTGTGGCAACCAATATGCTTAAGGCACAGAAACACACCGCCAAAGTCATGCAACGACTCGGTGTGAACATTACTGCTGAACACGAAGTCGCTGTGATTGATAAACAAGTGAAACACCCTAAAACCCATAGAACGGTCAGTGTTTTTTATGGCTTATTGCATCGATTAAGTAACGTATCACCTACGTTTATCAATCGCTTGGTGATGAAGTGGTTAAGTCGATAAACATGTGGTTCTAATCAGTTCACAATAATAAAAAGGCCATAGAAATGGATAACCTTAATCAACCAACATCATCACTAAACGAACCGCTACAAGGCAAACCACTGCAAGCATCCCAGCTTGAAGCTAAACAATTAATGGTCGCCAAGTGGTTATCATTAGCGCCGTTATACAAGTTGCCAGTAACATTATTCAGGTATGTATTTCTAGCGATGGACCGAGTACTTGGGCTGACTAAAATTGAAATGGATAAGATTGTCGAGTTAGTCATTCCAGTGAGCACGAATCATCGCGGCGATACCACAGACACAGCTGATAACCTGCACATCAATAACACCATCAAGCTACGCATTTACTGTCCTAGCGCTAACAAGCCTCAAAAAACCTTAGTGTACTTTCATGGTGGCGGCGGCGTTATTGGCAGTATTAACACCCACGATCACTTTTGCCGCTATCTGGCTAAACACGGCAAGATGAACATCATCTCAGTTGGTTATCGACTGGCCCCAGAACATAAATTCCCAATCCCGATTTGTGATGCCATCGAGGCGTGGAACTATATCAATGACAATCATCAACAACTGAATATCAATTCACAATATATCGGTGTGGGTGGTGATAGCGCAGGCGGATATCTGGCTTGTATTATCGGCTTAAATTCATTGCAAACGTCACTACCAGTACAGGCAAAAGTAACTCCTGCATTTCAGTTTTTGATCTACCCAATGGTCGACTTGCAAGGTTTGACCGAGTCTTATCGCCGTTTCAATAAGCAGTTAATACTCACCCGCGATTTAATGGATTATTTCAGGCTGCATTATTTGAATTCTCTCGACGAAGTCACACTGCCATTAGTGAGCCCACTACAGGCAAAAGACATCAGCGAATCGCCAAAAAGCTACATATTAACCCTAGGTTACGATCCATTAAGAGACGATGGCATTGCATATGCCCAGCGCCTAAAAGCAGCAGGCATCAATACACAACACCAGCATTATGACGATTGCATGCATGGCTTTATTTCAATCACAAAACTCAGTGCGCGCGCTAAACAAGCGACTCATGATATCGCGATGGCCTTAAACAGCTTTAATGATTGAACGTTACAGGTAACAGATAGCTGAACCGCCTCTAGAAGCCACCAACAGATGATAAAGTTTACTCAGACGCCATGTATTACAGGCTAACAAGCCAACTTATGCTAAAATGCGCCGATCAGCTTTATGAATGTGCATCTCATTTATTTGACTGAGCGTAGTGAAGCCTACCGTGATTAACTAATGAGGATACACCAATGAGTAAGTTAAATGCCGAAGAGCGCAAAGCTCGAGATAACGATCGTTTTTCAAAACGAGTGGATGAACGCAGAGTAAAAGGCGAAGATGTCGTTGCGTATGCACTTGCCAATGAAAAAGCGTTTAAGTTTCTAACCAAAGATGAGAAACACAGCCTTAAACAAAGACAAGCGGCACTAGTAGAAGAAGTCAGCATTAAAAAACAGCAACAAACTGAGCTTAAAAACCAGCAAGAATTAGACAAGGTTCAAGCAGAATTTACTGATACCGCACAGTAATTCCTCATCAACAGCCATTGTTACTGATGATGGCTGGCCATATTCAAATACCTATTTTTATACACTTAAGCCAATATAAATAGGTACTTGAAACTGGTGAAGTTTGCTAGCGAACAGCCTTATAACCATAAAACACTACAGCACTTAATCCGCAACTCACTTCAATAAGCATTTTACATAAAACAAATCTTGTTAACTAAACAACAATCTGCTTATCTTGAACCCGTTTAAAAAATATCCCCTTCTTTATCCATTCCAAATCATTGTTAAAAAGCTTAATCTGTCCACTTATTAACTCTGACCGACAGCTCTCGTTGTTTGCTTTATTATAGTTTTACTATAGATAAATAAGGATTTTGTAGATGAAATGGATGTTATTTAAGCTTTGTATCGCACTACTCGCGTGTGGATTATCTACAGATGTTTTCGCAAGCGTTAAGACATTGGTTTGTAACGATTGCTCAGAATTATCTATGAGTCAAACCGCCCTAAAAGGGGCTGTAGAGTTTACGCTGCCTTACATCATAGTGGTTGATATTAAAAATAAGGCCGCTCAAAAATATCGAGTTGAACAAAATCGCCATGCAACACCTATTGTTCATCCCATCGACATGTCGACGATTGAACAACGCGAAGTGAATTCACTTTATTCATATACAGATGAATTAGTCAGTATCATCAAAAAAGCTGAACGGAAAAATCAATTACAACTGGCTAGGATTCAGTCCACCTCAATCGCTAAAACAACTACAGCTGATGCTGAAAAGCACCTTGTTTATGCTGGTCATATTGACGGCAATGGCAGTATTTATGACTTCCTGCGGACAAGTTATTTGCGTAATGATCTTTATGATGTTTATTTCAAAGAGTATATTCCAGCATTAAAATCAGCAAGTTCCATGGCATTAAAGGCAATACAAATCCCTAGTATGAATGATTTGGGAGTGTTCTTAACGATTGATTTCAATTCAACTGAGGAACTTAATCAGCCACAGAATAGCTTCTTGAATGTATCGCTTAATATTGTCACCAGTTCGTTTGTGATTCACGAGGGCCGAGATGGTTTTAACAACTCAATACCCATGACGAGCAAATCTGCGACAGGTGTTTTTCATTTTGCTGATATGGATGAAAAAGATAAGTTTGAAGCGTACATCCGAACACTTGCTAGCGGTGATTGCGCCTTTGTTATGTCTGAAAAGCAGCTTGATGATAAATACATTTATCAGTATATCTGTCACTAAAATATCTATTTAGCATCAAGGTTATGCTCAAAAATTACCGGGCAAAAACCACAGGGCTCTCGTCCATCAAATAGCAATATCATGGCATAAAAATCTGCATTCCGGCTCACTAGCAATAGCGAATGACCGCTAAAAACCTTAGCTACTCAATCTCACGTTTCGTACACACAAACAAGGCGTTGCCTGAAGCTAAATCCCACGGGATAATTTTGTCGTAATCGTGTTCAAAAATTTGCACCTCGAAATACGGGCTTAACAAGGCTTCGAGTTCAGTAAAACTGGTGGCGACCATCGCATGGGAATCTTGCCATTGCTGAGTCTTATCAGCATCAGTTTTGGCAATGCTGACATTAAGAGACTGCATTTCACCCTCCCCCTGATAATGCCAGCCAGATTCAAACACAAACTGGCTGCCCGCAAACTCGGCGCTGTGGCGCACTGACGCCTTGTTATTGATTTTATGTTTATCAACTGTGTTGAAACAAAACAGGCCACCAGTATTTAATGCTTTATGTACACTCGCAATGCAGGCTTTAAGCGCCTCGGTACCTGGTGAGTAATGAATGGAATACAAAAAACAGGTAATCAAATCGAGTTTTTGGTCAACATAAAACTCAGTCATATTTTGCAAACTAAACTGCGCTTCAGGACAACGACGCATCGCAATATCGAGCATAGGTTGATTGATATCCAGACCACTGCTTTGAAACCCTAAATCGATGAAATGCCTCACGTGCGGCCCAGTGCCACAGGCTAAATCTAAATGTTGTTTACCGCTGTTACCCAAAAACTGATGCAAGCGCACTATGCTATTGCTTTGCTGCTGATAGTTAATGTCACAGCACATTAAATCGTAATAACCGGACAAATCGGTATAAAGGGCATTGGTAGACATATAAAGGGATCGGCGACATAGGCAAATTTAGGGTGGCGCATCATATATCAAATCGCACGATTGAGAAATAAGGAATCGCTGAACCTAGAAGCAAGCTTATACACAGTCACTTTGTTCGACTGGATTAAATACATCCTTTGTAAGGATAGTTTAACAACACCTAGGTTGTTAAAATGTTTAATTTTATACGGAAGTTTTGAATTATATGGAGATAGATGATCATAAATAAAAGTGTACACCTTAAACAGTTTGATAATGACGAGCTTCTTTTTGATGAAAATGAAACCGTCATTATTCTAAAGTTTATATTTATGAATCAACATGAATTGATCGATGAATTGATTATTACCGATGCTGTGCGTGGTTTTGCTCAAGGATTGTTACTGGAAGCTGTAGACTCCTCATATGCAATGGGGTTTCTTGATGCTTTATTTGGGTCATTGATGAATCCTACCGCTGGAGTTAAAAAAGTGATTGTTAAGTTTGGAAGAAAGTCACTCAAACATTGGTTTAGCCATGCATCAACTAACGACTTAATGCGTATTCAAATTTACGACATAGTACGTAATCAGCTATCAATTAGTTTTTTGAGCGTATTAAAAATGCATGCTAACGGCGTCGCGAAGACGGATACTCCCCACTTTGGAATACTGGCTCTTCATGGTAATAATAAGATTGTATGGGGTTAAAAATGAAGGCTAAAACTTTATTCATTGGTATTGTGACACTTACTGTAGTTTATGCCATTGGTGCTAGTTACACATTATCGAACAGGAAGATTGAAGATGTCATTCTATGCGGTGCCGGTGAAGATGGTCTGTATATTCCTCATGCAGTTTGTCATACTTTTTTAATGAATTTTAGACTAATGAATTCTGACATCAAAGAGTTAGAATCGAGAGGAGGCATCGCAACCCTATTTGGGATTAGGAATGAAGATAAAAAGTACCTCTACTTAGACAGTTTTATTGAAAATGGGGCTTCGGTGAACGCACCGAGTACGATTAGTCGTCTACCACCACTTCATGCAGCGTTATTGCTTAATGATAGTAAACTAGTCAATTTTTTGATCCTTCGCGGCGCAGACCCTAAACAAAAAAATACCCAGTTCGACATGAATGCATATGACTTTGTTATTAATTTACAAGCGAAGAAACCTTCGATAGATCGAAGTGACATTTTGAAAGCTCTCTCTCACTAAAGCAACAACTTATAACCAGTGCACATACGAGTGAGGTCGGAATCAAATTTAAAAAATGACTATAAATACGATGAACTTAGTACACTCTACCAATACCCAAAAGCCTCGATACCATTAAATATCAAAACTTTTTCATATTTAAATTTCAGTTTATTAATCCTAAATCAGCTTAGTCGTTCAAGCTAGTCATATATATAACGCAGGATAAATCATGTTAGGACAAGGTAATTTTCTACGACGTTTAGCTTGATAAAAAGAGCGCTAAAGCAATAGAGTTATCACCGATGCAGGCTAGATAAAAAGTAGACTCATCCCCACTTAATCTCTCAATTAATCACTGATAACTATTACGCTAAATGACTAACGTACCCACAGCATGAGCTCATTCGCACCTATCACCGCAGCTTGTCTTTTAATTAGGACTCCTGCTGAGTCAAAGAGTAATAGCTCATTAGGTCTCGCTCGGTATTTAGCGATGAACGCCTCTCCCTCAGGAGTCGCCTCTCTGGCAAGCAGAAAAAACACGTTATCACCAAGATGAGAGCGAGCTTCATTCATCTGTTCAGTCTGAGTAGTACTCGACACAAGGTTAGGATTATAAACAAAGACTACCGCAGGCTTACCCGTACCGATTTGCTCGTGAGTACCTTTAAAACCCTTGGGCATCAGCATGAGCAAGAGTCCAAGCAGCAAGGCTATGGATGCAATGACACTTATCCCAACCCAAGGTATTTTACGAGCTGCGTGTAAATTATGTTTATCCATAACGATAAGTCCTTCTTTTAAAGTTAAAAATACATCATTAAGTAACAAGTGTACTCAACCAACCTGAGGCCTAGATTAAAAATGGCTGCGATAATCAGCAGATTATTTAAATAGCTATAACGTTTACCCTGACGGATCTCTTCTTAATGGTAAAGGTATCGATTATTCGATGTGTCTATTAATAACTTCGCTCAATTTTATCGCTAGTCTCTATCTAACACTTTTTCGATGTGCCTATCTAATTGCATTGAATTAATGCCACTTTATCTGTTGAGGTTTTGCTAAAGAGCACTCAAAATATCAATCGGTCCGAGTTCAGGTTAGTGACTTTTTTGATACAAACGTACGTAATCAATTAGCATTTGTTTCGGCCAGATATCGTCAGCAACCCCTTTAATACCACCCCATCCACCGCCTACGGCAATATTAAGAATGACATGAAACGGTTTATCAAACGGCCATGACTGCCAGCCTTGGTGATCATTGATATACGAAAAATATAGAGTGTCATCGATAAACACATCTATGCGCTCTGGGCTCCATTCCATCGCATACAGATGAAAGTTATGGGTAACATCCGGCTCATAAAGCGCGCCTTTGCGTTGCTTAAAGTTTTTCCAGAAAAAGGCTTTATTGTGCATAGTAGAATGTATGCGCCCCTCATCAAAACCAACGTGTTCCAAAATGTCTATCTCGCCAGAATTGGGCCAGCTATTACACAGTTTTTGCTCATCGGTAGGATCTTCACAGGGTTCGGCATAAGCATCAAAATCACTTGGCATCATCCAAATCGCAGGCCAAGTGCCTAAGCCCTCAGGCAGTTTAGCCCTCACTTCCACTCGCCCATAAAGTAAATCGCCTTTACCGGCTGAAGTAATGCGCGCCGACGAGTATTCATCACCTTGAAAGAAATCACGTCGCGCTTCAATGATCAAATTTCCGCCTTGTTGACGCACGTTTTCGCTGCGATCAGTATAGCGTTGCAGTTCTTCATTAACGCGTTTGGGTGCCCACAGCTCATAGTTCCACTTAGTCTCATCGACTCGGCCATCCTGATTAAACTCATCTTGCCACACCAGGTGCCAGTCTTTATCTACCTGATAAGGTTTACGAACCACAATGACACTAATGCTGGCGTTGCCGGTTACGGCTTTGAAATCAATATTCAATTGACCATCTGCAAGCTCAACATTTGGCACACTGATGTCATAGGAGGTCATATTACGCCCGTCGCGATCGTTAACGACATCAATAACAGGAATACGCTGCTGGCCCTCAATCCACACCGAGAATTGTCTTTTGCCTTCCTGGGTCCATTGGTCTTCGGCAAAGCGTAACGTCACACTGTAAGTACCATTCGCTAGTGGCTGCTGGTAAGCAATGGTTTCACCCTGGCGAGAAGACAAATACAAGTTTGGATCTTGAGTGCCAAGTATCGTCCCCTTGGCGATAACAACATGACTCGCATCGCCACTAGTCATTTTTATAGCGTCAGCCTGATATTGAATCCCGTCTGAAGAAAGATAGGCATCGCCGCCACTATTAATAGCCCAGACTATTTGGTCCGAAGGATTAGCTTGATGATGTTGAGTTTGAGCTTCAGGTATTTTGAACGTGTGTTGACTGCAGGCAGCTAACAGAAGAGAGGTGCTGGCGACCAGCAGCATTTTGCGATATTCCATTATGTTATTCCATAAATACGTCAGCGAATACCGATGATAAACGCAACACCTTATGTAAACAATATGTAACTGGCTGCACTTGAACGGAGAACATAAACAAAATATCCGAGCCGAATTACAGGTCATTAATGAGAAAACATTAAATGGAGCAATTAAATATTTAGGAGTAAAACAGAATAAATGAGGATGGCGCAATACCGTTTACGCTTGCCGATTACACTCTGTCACATACGTCAGGCTCTAACGCCAGTAAATTATTTCTGCGCTTCTTTTTGTATTTTAAATAAGGAAATGAGCTGTGTATTAAGCATAGTAATTTGATGATCTAACACTTTTCGCTGCAATTCAGCTTCTTCTGAATTGTCACCAATCAACTCTCGACGTTGCGCTTGTAACTCTTTAATATCTTCTTTTAACTGATCAATTTTCTTTTCTATTTCAGTGCGCGTATCGACTTGCTTTGTCTGCGGTGATGTTGCACCACGTGCATTATTACGCATTGTAGAACTTAATTCAGAAGACAGCTTTTTTTGCGCCTCATTTGAAATAGACACCTTATCTGTCACTTCAACTTGAGTGTTCAATGTCCCCTGTGGTGCAATAGTAGACCGTAATCTAACTGACACTTTTTGCAGGTTATCTGTCACCGAAGTCGTTGAGTTTACGCCTAAAATATTCAATGGTTGCTCCTTGCATAGCAGGCTAATATTTATATCGACTTTGATGCTAAAACCTTTAGAAAACAGGGGGGAAAGACGGATTTAGTTAACGGTACCAATACTCGTTAATATATTGGTTTTATTCGCTTTAGCTAAATCAACAGGGGGGTATAAATACACAAACAACCGTTATCGACATCGAATAACTCACATTACCCATATCAAGCTCTTATAAGGTTTGCGGCCAAAAAATGACTTCCCCCTAGACTCACACCCACAAAAACCTAACGTCTACAGACATTATGAAATACACTATGCATCGCGCAAAGTGTATAGATGACACCTCAACATGCTTGCTACAGTATGCAAGCACAGCTAAAGTTCATCATGTTATTGTTTTACCATGAGTGGTTCGATTGATTTCTAGCGTATTTTATCTGAAGGGTTAAATTTTTTATGGAAAAAGTGTTTGAAAGATTGATGTATGCATCGCGCTGGATCATGGCGCCTATTTATTTAGGATTAAGCTTAGTCTTACTCGCCTTAGGCATAAAGTTCTTTCAAGAGATCTTTCACATCATACCCATTATTTTCACCATCGCAGAAGTTGATTTGGTGTTGATCACCCTATCACTCATCGACATCACCTTAGTCGGAGGCCTGCTCATCATGGTGATGTTTTCAGGTTATGAAAACTTCGTATCACAGCTTGATGTGGGCGAAAACAGTGAAAAGCTCAGCTGGCTAGGCAAGATGGATTCAGGTTCACTTAAAAACAAGGTGGCTGCCTCTATTGTGGCGATTTCATCGATTCACCTACTCAAAGTATTTATGAATGCCGAAAACATCGAAAACGACAAGATCATGTGGTATCTACTCATCCACATCACCTTCGTGTTATCGGCCTTCGCCATGGGATATCTGGATAAGATTACGCGGAAATAACCATCCATCTCCAAATAAAAAGCCCTGATACATAACAGCATCAGGGCTTTTTATTGACTATCGATTAGTACCAAACTTTAGGTTCAGCATTATGATTCTGAGCTGCATCAATACTAATACCCAATCCATCAAGAATTTTGAACACTGTCGAGATATAAACATCATTGCCTTTCTCAACACGGATTAACGTCTTTTTGGTCACGCCACACAGCATCGCCGCCACATCTTGAGTCAGTGCTGCATTTTTTCTGGTTTCTTTAATGAGTAAACCCAAGGATTGTTGATTGAGTGCAGGTGTCATAACGTTAGTTCAAAGTGTACTTTGCTACACTTTAGCTCTGAATGCTTGATATTTCAAAAGAAAAGTGTAACAACCTACACTTTATTATAATCTCCCCTGTCAAGATCAACAAAAGTATAGTTAAGTACACTTTTTAATTATCTAAGTCGCCAAACGAATTATAAGTGTAGGTTGTTACACTATCGAATCGATTAAGCCCTACGTTTAAAATTAACAGTGGCTTTTTTATCAGCATCATAGATATTATGAGCTTGATTATTATCAAGTTATGAATGGATGCTGTTGGTAAATGATTCTTAAAACTAAAACACTACAAATGACCAAAACGCCGCAAACGATTGCGGGTCAAAAACAGGAACAGGATGTAGCTTTCTTCTTACGCCGTGCATTTAAAGATCATCCTGAAGTACTGGTTATTAACGACTTCAAATTTAGCTTTAATGATGAAACGGCTCAAATCGATCACTTGATTGTGTATACCTATGGCTTTGTGCTAATTGAATCAAAAAGCATTAAAGGTCACGTTAAAGTGAACAACCAAGGCGAATGGACACGCAGTTATAACAACCAATGGTCAGGTATGTCTTCGCCCATCAAGCAAGTTGAGCTGCAACAAGCCTTGTTGCAAGAAATGCTCAAGCATCATAAGAATGACATATTAGGTAAGTTACTGGGTATAAAGCAGCAAGGCTTCAATGGACGCTGCTGGCATTATTTATGTGCGGTATCCAGTAATGCTGTGATCGACCGAAAAACCATGCCCAAAGAGATTTCGGACAAACTGTATAAAACTGAATTTTTGGTCGATGAGCTCAAAAATATCATGAACCTTAAACACAAACTGATCCGCTTGGTCAGTGTCACCGACACTCGACCAGACTTTAGCCAACGAGAACTCGATTCAATTGGCCAATTTCTTATTCGCCAACATATCGATTCAAATACTCAGCAAGTTGACGCTGCTCAAGTTCAACTAAAGCAAATCCAGCCGATATCAAATACACCAGAGTTTACACCAGAGCTTGAGCAAGGGCCTAAACCAGCATCAGCGCCCACTCATCATCTAGTTCAATCTACTGTCGCAATACTTGCACCTGTAGCAGCATTCGCGCCTGAGCAACACCCCATAATAAGCTGCAAACATTGCGGTGAATCAACACAATATACACCGATGTATGGCAAATTCGGTTACTACATCAACTGTAACCAATGCAGCAAAAATACATCGATGAAATTACCATGCCCACAATGCATGAGTAAAAATACCAAAGTCACTAAGCGCAAAGAAACCTACACATTGAATTGTGTGGATTGTGGATTTGAAAAACGAATTATTTAATCATTAACTCTGATCCTCAGACTAGGACGTCAACATGAAAGATAAGGATAAAATCGCAGTATTTATTGATGCTGATAATGCTCCTGCTAAGAAAATTGATAAAGTGTTATCAGAACTTGCTCGCTATGGTGTGGTAAATATACGTAAGGCTTACGGTAATTGGAAAAACGCTAATTTAAAAACTTGGGAAGATGTGCTGCATGAGTATGCAATTCAACCCATCCAGCAATTCGATTTAACTAAAGGTAAAAACGCCACAGACATGGCACTGGTTATTGATGTTATGGATGTTTTATATACAAAAGATGTAGATGTTATTTGTTTAGTCTCATCAGATTGCGATTTTACCCCCTTAGTCACTAGAGCACTGGCTGATGGTAAAACCATCATCGGGTTTGGAGAGCGCAAAGCTCCTATGCCATTTGTGAATAGTTGTTCTCGATTTTTATTTCTCGATGATGACCCAAGTGAAGATATTCCATTACCTACAGCCACTAAAAGCTTAAACAAGAACACAAAGCTCATCAGTTTATTGAGGCAAGCTATTGAAGCTGTAGAGGAAGATGACGGATGGGCAATGTTAGGACCTATAGGTACTCATATTTCTAATCATGCCTCCTTTGATCAACGTAATTATGGCTTCAAGAAGCTGAGTGATTTATTCGCATCTATAGATCTTTTTGATATGAAAAAAACCAACGGCTCAGTCATTTGGGTAAAAGACAAAAAAAGGCATAAAACGGCAAACGGTAAGGGGAAATAACTATTATTGTCTCGAGATAATTTAGTAATAGTTTACAACGATAATTTCGTAACGAATTGACTACTATGACAGGCTCACCATGACATTCACTCACCGACACGCCGTAAACTCATCCATGAGGGCTCGAACATCCCGTCCATGGGATGGACGGTCGTCTCACAAATGCTGATGGTTCACCTTTTCAGAATCAGCCTAAGCTACTACTTTTAACACTTACGCCCAAGATTTAAGTATGGCAGCATAGTTAAATGCTTTTAAGCAATAGAAGATATTAATCACCCAGATACTATAAATAGTGAGGTAAAAAGTTTGATCTGACCCCACTTGTTTAAAATATCGCGAATGACAAAATCATGTGGTATCTACTCATCCACATCACTTTTGTGTTGTCGGCCTTCGCCATGGGATATCTGGATAAGATTACTAGGAAGTAATAACTGAATTTCGTCGTAGAAATAGCATAGACAATATCGTGGGGCAGAAAGTTTACTCTGACCCCAATAAATGAAATGCTGTAAATGAAATGCTGGGTGATCAAGGACAACTCTTTCGCGTCTAGAGCGTGCTGGAAAATTTCCTGCTCGTGTTGCTCTAACAGCTGGTAGTATTGGCTGGCGGTTAACTGAGATACAAGAGTGGATTCGTAAGTGTTGAATTACTTTATAAGGATATAAAAATGAATAAAATTTCAAAATGTATAAATAGCTTTATTAAGAGCCATGAAGGGTATCGCTCTGATAATGACACTCGTTCCAATGAAGATATTCAAGGTTTATATCAATCATTAGAAAAAGTGATAACTGAAACAGGAGTTTTAAAAAAGTACCCCCATATTAGAATCAAGCCCTCTCTAGGTTCGGGGCGAGTTCCAGTTAAGCCTATTATTTACTTTTTTGATTCAAGAGAAACTATTACTGGAACGAAAGGCGTTTATGTAGCGATGATTCTTCCACAATTGCAGGAAGAAAAAATCAGTAAAATACTTAAAAAGGGACTATCTAACCCCTTTTTGACTATTACTCTAACCCAAGGAGAAAGAACTCTTGAGAAAGAACTAAGCAGTAAAAAAGATGCATTGGCAGCATTATCTGAGAATGCTATCTCATTGGCCGATACTTATAACCAACTACTTAACGATTCAGCGTATAGCTTGGCAAGTCGTAATTCTCAAATGAAAATAAGGATTGCCGAAAGGGTTTATTCAACATCTAGGGGGGCGAGTGATAAGTCAATTGCCAAAGCTATTGATAATATGTTGACAGTGTTATCTGTTTATTGTGAACATAATAAAGAAATAAATAATCTTTCAGAAGATAAAAAGCGCTGGGTTCAGCAACAGTCTAGGCAGGGACAGTCAAAATTCAAAAGCCTCCTACTATTAAGTAGAAAAAAATGTATGGTTACCGGAGCAACAACTGCTTCAATATTAGATGCTTGTCACGTCATACCTCATTCTATTCGAGTTAATTACAGCTATGAAAATGGTTTATTATTAAGAAAAGATATTCACAAGTTGTATGATGATAAATTAATCGGTTTTGATGCTAACGGATTAATTAATATATCATCTAAAGTTTGTAAAGACGATATTATGTATACTCAGTATGATGGGAAAAAGTTGAGCGGAGATATTTGCGAACAGCTTTCATGCAACTTAGATCAAAAGTATAAAGAATATTTAGAATTTAATTCTTAAGCTATTTCTAAGTAACACTAAAATCAATTTAGACATACTCCTGCTCATAGCTTGCTTATCACAATTTATACTTTACCTGCTTGGTTTGGCAGTAAAATTAGCTGATAAGCACAGGCAATATCAAGTTAACTCAATAAAGCATTTTAACATGCTCCCAAACCAATTTATTGGCTTAAGAGCTTACAAATATTGGAGCTTGAAATAGCTAAAATCACATTGGCAGTCAGCTATTAAGATGCTGCAGAATTTAGTTTGGAAACCGCAAGCATCTTATTAAATTGGTGGATTTCCCTCAGACTCTGCACCCACTAAATTCTAGCCACTTTAATAAATACAACATAACGCCTAAAAACCCAACCAGAATATAATACGTCATCTTTCATAGATCTCACATACAACCAGTCATTCCCCATATCATCAATAACTTCAATAGTTTCTCCTATTTCAAGTTGTCGAATGATTGGAGCTGTTAAAGTAGGTCCTTCTCGAAAGTTAAGATTTTTTGCTGTAACGATAGCCCAATCACCCACTTTAATATCTAAAATAACCTTACTGGCTATATCTTTAATCTCTTCAGTTTCATACACATTTACAAAATAAGACGCTATTAATTCTCTATTTTCCATGAAGGTTGTTGCAATACAAGATATGAGAAATGGAAAGAATAAGGTATTCAGAAACCACCAAAATAAATCAAGTTTTTCTGGCGAAAGCTTATCTATAAGATCAGGATTTTGAATAATTGATGAAAATGAGTCTTCCGATTCAGCATCAAATAAAGAATTTTCCTTACTAGCTTTCTCATACAACTCTTGAAATTCATTTGCTTTAAATAATGAAAACTGCCTTCTACGCTTTCGTTGCAACGCCAATTTAATAACTTCAGATTTTTGGCCATCAGATAGCGAAATCCAATTAAATCGCTCATTTCTACTCCTTAAGCAACCAATACAGTAACCTTTTTCATCTGATTGACAAACACCTATGCAGGGACTCGGTATGGAAAAAAAATTTAATTGCTCCACGTAATACCCTTAGATTTTAATATAAATAATTTACAACCTAACACTGTTAACTTAAGTATATTCATGATTAAACTATTTGATATTACGAGGTGCTCTGGATAAATAAAAGCGTTTCCCAAGTTTAATCAAATTGTAGTGCAAAGAAATAATACTTACACCTGAATTGAAGGAGGGGGAAGTCTGACGAATCCCAAATAACCAATAACAAAAAAGCCCCGATGCTGTTAAGTATCGGGGCTTTCATATTCTTTTACAAGAAGTTTGGCTTTAAGCTTTTAGGCTTGAAACAACAAATGATCTAGCGCAGGATAAATCGGGTTAGAACAAGGCGCTTTACCACGACGTTTAGCTTTCTTAAACGAGTGGTGAAGCAACGCAGTTATCACCGATTTAGACAAGCTAGATTACATCATGCCGCCCATTCCGCCCATACCACCCATTCCGCCCATATCTGGCGCAGAATCTTGTGGTACTTCAGCAATCATCGCTTCTGTTGTGATCATAAGACCAGCAATAGATGCGGCAAACTGTAGCGCGCTACGAGTCACTTTAGTTGGGTCCAGGATACCCATTTCTAACATGTCACCGTAGGTGTCGTTACCCGCGTTGTAACCGAAGTTACCTTCACCGTTTTTAACAGTGTTAGCAACAACTGATGCTTCTTGACCAGCGTTAGTTGCGATTTGACGTAATGGCGCTTCCATAGCACGTAGTGCAATCACTACACCGTGCTTTTGGTCTTCGTTCAATACTTCAACATCTTTAATTTTGCTTGCTACGCGAACAAGGGCAACACCACCACCGGCAACCACACCTTCTTCAACCGCTGCGCGAGTTGCATGTAATGCATCTTCTACGCGCGCTTTTTTCTCTTTCATTTCAACTTCGGTTGCTGCGCCAACTTTGATGACTGCAACACCGCCAGCTAACTTAGCCATACGCTCTTGAAGCTTTTCTTTGTCGTAGTCTGAAGTTGACTCTTCAACTTGTTGTTTGATTTGCGAAACACGTGCAGAAATTTGCACTTGGTCGCCACTACCGTCGATGATAGTAGTGTTATCTTTAGTGATGATGACGCGCTTAGCTGTACCTAAATCTTCTAGAGTCGCTTTTTCAAGTTCTAGACCGATTTCTTCAGCGATAACAGTACCGCCAGTTAAGATTGCAACGTCTTGTAGCATTGCTTTACGACGGTCGCCAAAACCAGGTGCTTTAACAGCAGCAACTTTAACGATGCCACGCATGTTGTTCACAACGAGTGTGGCTAATGCTTCGCCTTCAACGTCTTCTGCAACGATAAGCAATGGCTTACCTGTTTTAGCTAGACCTTCAAGGATTGGTAGCAATTCACGGATATTAGAGACTTTTTTGTCTACTAATAAAATGAATGGGCTGTCTAATTCAATGCTGCCAGTTTCTGGCTTGTTGATGAAGTATGGTGATAGGTAACCACGGTCAAACTGCATACCTTCAACAACGTCTAATTCGTTTTCAAGCGCTTGGCCTTCTTCAACTGTGATAACGCCTTCTTTACCGACTTTTTCCATTGCGGTGGCAATGATGTCGCCGATTGACTCGTCAGAGTTAGCAGAAATGGTACCTACTTGAGCAATGGCTTTAGTGTCTGAACACTCTTGAGAAAGTAGTTTAAGTTCAGCAACGGCTGCGATAACCGCTTTGTCGATACCGCGCTTAAGGTCCATTGGGTTCATACCCGCTGCAACTGCTTTTAGGCCTTCAACAACAATAGCTTGTGCTAATACTGTTGCAGTAGTGGTACCGTCACCGGCAGCATCATTGGCTTTAGAAGCAACTTCTTTGACCATTTGTGCGCCCATGTTTTCGAACTTGTCTGTTAGTTCGATTTCTTTAGCCACTGACACACCATCTTTGGTGATCATTGGCGAACCAAAGCTTTTATCTAAAACAACGTTACGACCTTTAGGGCCTAAGGTTACTTTAACTGCGTTGGCTAGGATGTTAACGCCTGCAAGCATTTTTACGCGTGCGTCGTTACCAAATAAGACTTCTTTTGCTGCCATTTTTTGATGTTCCTTTAAATTTAATGATTAAGTGGAAAGTCGATTGATGCGTGAGGCTTAGCCTACTACTGCCATCAGGTCAGCTTCTGACAGGATTAAGACTTCTTCACCGTCAATTTTTTCTTTCTTAACGCCGTAACCTTCATTGAAGATCACTACGTCGCCCACTTTAACGTCAAGTGGAGTAACTGTGCCATTTTCTGAAATACGACCGTTGCCTACAGCAAGGATTTCACCGCGAGTTGATTTTTCTGCTGCGCTGCCTGTAAGCACGATGCCACCTGCAGATTTAGATTCAACTTCTAAACGTTTAACGATAACGCGGTCATGTAATGGACGAATATTCATCTATGAACTCTCCTAATGATTTGATGCCCAAAAAGCGAGGCTATTGACTAACAAATAAGGGTTTTCCCCTTGATGCATGTGATATGGGGGTGGTTAGTCGCAGATCCAAGGGGAATTTTAAAAAAAACTCTACTTTTTTTAAGTCTGTTTTATTAAAGTAACGCTAATCCTGATAGAATTCGGCTCCGTTAAAATATCAAAGCTGAGAATTGATGAAAGACAGACACGGGTTGCTCACAGCGCCAATTGGTCGTGTGCTGCTTAACATGACCTTACCGAACCTGATTGGGATTATGACCATTCTTGGTGGCAGTCTGGTAGACATCTTTTTTATCAGTCAGTTAGGCACAGAATCGCTCGCGGCAGTCAGCTTTACCTTCCCGATAACCTTAGTCATTTCCAGTATTGGTATTGGCATTGGCGCTGGCGTGTCGACCAATTTAGGTCGCTTGATTGGTTCTGGGCATGCGCCCGAATCCAGAGTGTTTTTATATGACGCCTTGTGTATGACCTTTGTGATTATTTGGGGCTTATCGATTCTCGGTTGCATCTTTATAGAACCCGTTTTCAGTTTACTGGGTGCTAATAGCGCCAGTTTGCCGCTCATTAATGACTACATGTGGTACTGGTATTTAGGCGCTCCAGCGCTGGTGTTATTAATGGTGGGTAATCAAGCATTACGCGCCACGGGTGACACTCATTCTCCAGCTAAAATTATGATGTTAGCCGCGATTGTTAATTTGATCCTCGACCCGCTACTTATCTTCGGTATTGGGCCTTTTCCACGACTTGAAATCCAAGGAGCAGCGATTGCGACAACACTGTCTTGGGTGGTGGCCATGTCGCTGTCGGGCTACCTGATCATTGTTAAACGTAAACTGGTGCAGTTTGCAGACTTTGATGTTGGCCGGTTAATTTTACACTGGAAAGTCTTATCGCATATTGCCCGCCCGGCAGCATTAATGAATGTGATTAATCCGATTGCCAACGGCATTATTATGGCGATGCTGGCCCGAATTGATCATGCTGGTGTGGCCGCATTTGGTGCCGGTATTCGCCTAGAATCGGTATTATTGATTGTGGTGATGGCGCTGTCGTCGAGTTTAATGCCGTTTATTGCGCAAAACTTAGGTGCTGGTCAACATGATCGCGCGAAAAAAGCCTTATTGATGTCATTGCGGTTTGCATTTGTGTTTCAAACGTTATTGTTTATTCCGCTGTATTTTTATGCTGAGTCTATTGCCGGGCTATTCACTCATGACCCACTGGTTATCGAATGGCTGAGTTTTTATATTATGATATTGCCTGTCTCTTATGGGCCGCTTGCCATTGTGATTATGGTTGCCACTAGCTTAAATGCTTATCATAGACCCTTGAGTTCACTGGTAATTAACTTATGCCGCTTAATGTTATTGATGCTACCGCTGGCGGCGCTAGGCTCTTATATTGGTGGCGTGAAAGGGATTTTATTGGCACTCCCAATCGCCAATACGTTAATGGGTATAGCTTGTTATTATCTGGCGACTAAAATTAGCGAACCCGAAAAGATTAAGCATGCTGTGCCTTGCCCAGATAACGCTAATCACACCGCATCTGACGATGCTGCTACATCGGACGAACAAGTCGATACAACCAAGCCAAGCACTCGCCTCAGTGAATATTAAACTGTGTTAATAATGGCCGCCGAACTTGCTTTTTAATCGCGCTAAGGTGATTAATAAGCTTATATTTGAACGCAATAAATCTGGTTTATGATGAAAAAGTCCATTTATGCTGCCATGCTCTCAGGCATTATTTGCCCTGGCAGTGGCCAACTCTGGTTAGGGAAAAAGCTACTCGGCTGGGGGTTTATCAGTGTCAGTTTGCTGTGCGTATTGGTGATTATGAACCAGATAATTAGCCGCGCCCAAGTGATTGCTGAGCAAATTTTGGCAGGTGAGATTGGCAATGATTTAAGCTCCATTTATGCAGCTGTCTCTGGAGCGGCACTCGACACTGCAGGTGCCAGCATGTCGGCCTTAACTTGGGTGTTTTTAGCCAACTGGGGCTTAAGCATTATTAGTGCATTTTGGTTAGGCGCGCAGCAAGATAAGCAGCTTCAGCTACAAAAATAAAAACCGCAATAAACATAAAAACAGCCGAGTAATGCATCTGCATCAATCGGCTGCTTATTCTTATCAGTCATCAAAACGCAGTATTTCGTCAACCAACGCTGCAGATCACTTTGATCAAAGATTAAATTCGCTTAGTGCGATTAAGACGGTTTGTGGTCGTCTTTTGGCTTAATCGGCTCAACATCAATAATATCGTCATCCTTATTGTGATCCGTTTTGGTATGCTTATCTTGAGGCGGGTTTTCACTCACATCAACATCATGTTGCTCATGCTCAATTTGATGGCTACGTGGGCGATCATTTTTATGTTCAAAATCACCGTCGAAGGTATTACCCTGTTGATCAAATGGCTTTTGCCCCGCAAAAGGACCCGATTGTCCGAAAGGACTTTGGCCACCAAAACCAGGTTTAAAACCACCATTGGCGACCACACGCAATTGCATACGCTTATATAAAAACGCGGCAATGGGAGAGCGGGTTAATGGGGTTAATAGAATTAAACCAATAAAGTCGGTCACAAAACCTGGAATAAGCAATAACACCCCGGCGGCGGCAAGCATCATACCTTCAACAATTTCTTGTCCGGGTGCTTCACCACGAGCTAATTTTTGTTGCACGCTCATTAACGTGCTTAACCCTTGGCTACGTACCAATGACACACCAACAACGGCAGTAAAAAGTACCAAGGCGACGGTAGTCCATGAGCCAATTGAACTGGCAACTTCAATGAGTACATTGAGCTCTATAACGGGTACTAAAACAAATATTAACAATAAAATAAAAAACATATTGGCCTCTAATGATCGCTTTTTGATAGAGTGGCGACCGATAAAATAACTGTTGCCGATGAAACTTAAATGGGGGTGAACGGGTCTATTTTCAAGACGCGTCACGAATATCATCTCAGTTTAATGAAAATGATGCTAAAACATCGTACTGTAATGCGTTGCAGTATAACGCCTTTAACTTAAGTAAACTTTAAGACAACTTATGTATAAACCTGAACAGCTACTTATTTTAACCTCTTGCCCAAATGCTGAGGTTGCTGCAGGTATTGCGACAAAATTAATCGAAGCGAAATTGGCAGCATGCGTACAAATAGGCCAAGCCGTTGAGTCAATTTATCGCTGGGACAATAAAATTTGTCAGTCAAGTGAAGTACCAATACAAATAAAATGTATGGCATCTGATTATCATTCAATTGAACAACTCGTGATCAAAATGCATCCTTATGAAGTACCAGAATTCATTGCCACTCCGATTATCGGTGGTTTTGGCCCTTATTTACAATGGATAAAAGACAACTCACCATCATGAAAAAAATCGTCGCACTATGCCTAACATCTCTGTTAATGATGTCATCAATCCTCCTCGCGCCAGTGGCACACAGCGCGAATGCCTTGGGGAATAAATTCAGCTTTTTAAGCAGTGAACCTGAATTAATGAAGGTCAACGATGCTTTTGTGTTTGACTACCAGCAACAAGGTAATCAGCTCAAAATCAACTTTGTGATTGCTGAGGGTTATTATCTATACCGCGACAAGCTGCAGTTTTCTGTCGATGGTGCAGTTATTGGTGATATTGAATTACCTCATGGTAAAAACCACCATGACGAATATTTTGGCGACCAAGAGGTGTTTTACTCGTTCGTTGAAATTCCGATTGCATTTAAAGAAGCCCAAGAAGGTGCGGTGTTTCATGTCACCTTTATGGGTTGTGCTGAAGGTACTTTGTGTTACCCACCGACCAAGCGTGATGTGACCTTATCAGCCATTGAAGCGAATGATGGCAAGATAGTCAGCAAAAAAGTGATTGGCGCCCCTGATGACACGCAATCAGCAAACCTAACCAATGCAACTGATGCTCCTGCAACCCCTATCACTGAGCAAGACACGTTAAACCAAATGCTGCAAAACGATAGCCTGTTGTGGACCTTAGTGATTTTCTTTGGTTTAGGTATCGGCTTAGCATTAACACCATGCGTGTTCCCTATGTACCCTATTTTATCGGGCATTATTGTTGGCCAAGGCCAAAAATTGTCAACGGCCAAAGCCTTCACCCTCTCAATGGCCTATGTACAAGGCATGGCGATTACTTACTCCTTACTTGGACTAGTTGTTGCCTCTGCTGGACTTAAGTTTCAAGCAGCCTTGCAACACCCTGCAATTTTGATTTTCTTAGCAGTGATGTTTGTATTGCTGAGTTTGTCGATGTTTGGCATGTACGATTTAAAACTGCCATCTAAATGGCAGGAAAAAATGAACTCAATGTCGAACAACCAAAAAGGTGGCAACCTGATTGGCGTGTTCATGATGGGCGTGATTTCAGGCTTAGTCGCCTCACCTTGCACCACAGCGCCATTATCTGGCGTGCTTATTTACGTGGCGCAGTCTGGCGACCTGCTACAAGGCTTTTTAGCTCTATATGTACTGAGTATGGGCATGGGCTTACCGTTATTAGTTATTGGCACTTCCGGTGGTAAAATTTTACCTCGCGCAGGGGCTTGGATGGACATTATTAAAACCATCTTTGGCTTCTTGCTGATTTCAGTGTCTATTGTGATGATTGGCCGTATTTGGCCAGGTTTAGTATCCGATTTACTCTGGTCTGTATGGGCAATCAGCTTAATTGCTTACTTAATGCATCAAAATAGATTGTCAGAGTTTAACTGGAAACAAAGCACCCGTGGAGTACTGCTATTGTTGGCGTTAATGGCAAGCTTCTCTTATGGTTTCCAAGCAATGATGGCTGGCTTTGGCCATACCTCTGTGCAGATGAACCAAGCGGGTGTTGAAGGTAAAACCAAAACCGAAGCGAATCACTTTATCCGCATTAAATCGCTAGACGATTTAGAAGTAGAATTAGATAAGGCCAGTATTAGCGGCAAAACGGTAATGTTAGATTTATATGCCGACTGGTGTGTGGCTTGTAAAGAGTTTGAAGCTATTACCTTTAAAAATGCTGATGTAGAAGCACGGATGAAGCAAATGGTGTTATTACAAGCGGACGTGACTGCCAGTGATGATATTGATATTGAGCTGCTAGAGCATTATGGCGTATTGGGTTTACCGACATTATTAATGTTCAATACCGACGGCAAACAACGTGAAGATTTACGGGTAACCGGATTTATGGGACCAAAAGACTTTGCAGCCCATTTAGATATCCTTTTAGCAAAATAAATCGCCTGAGTAATATCGCGCATTAACGCAATGCGCGATATCTACACGGCAAATATAATGCATTCACTTTATTGACTAAATAAGTTACCTAACAGGCTATGTTGCTCATCATACTTAGCTGTAAGTAGGGTATTAAGTGCAGTTATAAAGACAATCTGTTAGTAAAATCTTTGCCTAGAACACAATATAAAACAGTATCTTTAATCACTAAAGATGCTGTTTTTTGCTTTTGTGGTATTAAAGTCACCGTAAGTTAACCTTTTTCTTATACAATATAATTTTTATATTCCTCATCTAAGGAGTTTTATGGAACCCGCTATCCTTATTATCACTCTGCTTTGCGGTATGTTGGTTAGCCGTGTTGGTTTACCGCCACTCATAGGTTATCTTGCTGCTGGTTTTGTATTATTTACCTTAGGAATTAAAGACACTAGCTTGCCTATTTTGCAACAGCTTGCCGACCTAGGCGTTACCTTACTGCTGTTTTCCATTGGCCTTAAACTTGATCTAAAGAGTCTTTTTAAAGCCGAAGTATGGGCTGGTTCAAGTTTGCATTTAATCGGTTCAATTCTGTTTTTTGTGCCTGTACTTAAGGTATTAGGCTTTTTAGGCATTGAGCAACTAGATGGATTTAGCTTTAATCAACTGATGCTAGTAGCGTTTGCTCTGAGTTTTTCAAGTACTGTATTTGCGGTAAAAGTACTTGAAGACAGCGGTGATATGCAGTCTCTATATGGTCGAGTAGCGATTGGTATCTTAATTATGCAAGATATCTTCGCGGTAATATTTTTAACCATTTCCAAAGGTAACATTCCATCTGTTTGGGCCTTTGCCTTGTTGTTACTCCCATTAGCAAAGCCACTGATATACAAAGTGTTTGACCGAGTAGGCCACGGTGAAATGTTAGTGTTATTTGGCCTAGTCATGGCCTTAGTTGTGGGCGCATGGCTATTTGAAGCCGTAGGTTTAAAGCCAGATTTAGGCGCTCTAATTGTGGGGATTTTACTCGCAGGACATGCTAAATCATCTGAATTAGCTAAATCGATTTATTTCTTTAAAGAGCTATTCTTAGTCGCATTTTTCTTAACCATTGGTTTAAACGGTTTGCCGACACTGGCAGATATCGGCTTAGCCGCTATTTTAGTGGTGTTAATCCCGGTTAAGATTGTTATGTTTATCTACTTGCTAACCCGCTTTAAATTACGTTCGCGCACCTCGTTATTAGCCTCATTTAACTTAGGTAACTACAGTGAGTTTGGTTTAATTGTAGCTGCTGTTGCGGCGCAAAAAGGTTGGTTACCACCGCAATGGCTGATTATTATTGCGGTCGCCTTAAGCATTAGTTTCTTATTTGCAGCACCGCTGAATAACAGCGTCGCGAAGATTTATTTACGTTATCAAACCAGACTAATGAAACTAGAACGCCATCCTTTGCACCCTGAAGATCGCCAGATCCCAATTGGTAATCCACGCTTCTTAATTTTAGGTATGGGCCGAATTGGTTCAGGTGCTTATGATGAATTACGTTCAAAATACATAGGCGAAATATTAGGTATTGAGCATAAACAAGAGCTGGTCGACTTTCATCGCAATCAAGGTCGTAATGTTGTTCAAGGGGATGCTGGCGATACCGATTTTTGGGAAAAACTCGAACGGGCTCCTAATTTAGAGTTGGTTTTACTGGCAATGCCAAATCACGTCGGTAACTTGTTTGCCGTTCAACAACTGAAAAGATTAAATTACGAAGGTAAAATCAGTGCCATTGTACAATACACAGAAGACGCCGATTCGTTAAAAGACTCAGGTGTGAATACTGTGTACAACTTGTATGAAGCAGCAGGTAGAGGTTTTGTTGACCATGTGATTAAAGAGCTACTTGATTCGCCATCAGTCATCGTATCTGAATCCGCCAGCGAAATAACCAATGAGAATCACGCTATAGCAGCAGATGAGCAGCCCGTTAAGTCAACATCATAAAATCTGTCCCTAAGTTGCGATCCATTTAAAACGCCTAGAAATATCTCTAGGCGTTTTTGTTTTCCACAACGTATTTTCAATTTTGCGTCGGATAAACAAATCACAGTTACAGATCGAGTAAAGTCATGCTATAACTCCACTAATAAGACTTTTTCTTGTCACCCTTTGTTGGATTTTTTGAAGTATGTCAAACCCTGCTCAACGCGCGACTAAATTATTCGTGCAAACTTTTGGCACTAAGCCCGATGATTTATACCAAGCGCCCGGGCGAGTTAACATTATGGGCGAACATACCGACTATAACGAAGGCCTCGCATTACCTGCCGCCATTAATTTTCATACTGTTATTGCTGTAAAGCATCGCGATGATGATTTATTTCGCGCGGTCAGTACCGCTTTTCCGGGGCACATTAAACAATGGTACTTTGGCGAAGAAGGAACCTTAGCTGCTGGCGATGATTGGAGCCATTACTTAAAGGGCGTTACAGCCGCAATGAACCAATCAGGTTTACAGGCAAAAGGCTTAGACTTAGCGATTGTCGGTGATGTGCCGCTTGGGGCAGGTTTATCATCTTCAGCAGCACTGGAAATCGCGTTTGGTACTGCTATCAGTAATGCCAGCCAATTACATTTATCACCTATTGCTATTGCCCAATTAGCACAGCGCGGTGAAAGCCAATTTATGCAATTAAATTGCGGCATGATGGACCAAATTATCAGTGCGATGGCAGAGCCCGATCATGCCTTATTGATTGATTGCTTAGAACTAGAAAGCGAAGCTGTGCTATTGCCTGAAGAATTAAGCTTGATTGTGATTGATATAAAACAAGATCGTCATGTTTTTACACAGCAGTTTGAACAGCGCAAACAAGAATGCAGTCAGATCACTGCGATACTTGGCCTCGATTCTCTTCGGGATTTATCACTCGCCCAACTGAATCTAAATAAAGAGGTATTGAGTGATGAGCAGTTTCGCCGTGCTCGCCATGTGATCACTGAAAACCAACGCACCAGTAATGCAGCCCGAGCATTACAACAGATTAATATTGCTCGTTTTAGTGAGTTAATGGCGCAGTCTCAAGTTTCAATGCGTGATGATTTTGAGATTATTACCCCTGAAATCGATTGCTTGGTGACTATGGTTGCATCGCTGATCGGCGAACAAGGCGGTGTGCGGATGAGCGATGGCTGTGTATTAGCTCTGGTTAATCATGATCTCACCGATGAGGTGATTAATGTGGTTGAAAAGCAATATTTTAAGCAAACAGGTATCGAAGCAACAATATACTTGTGTTCAGCAAGTGGCGGTGCAGGACGCATCAGTTAATATTTTACAAAAGTGGGAAGCATAAATGGTACGTTTTAGTGTATTGGAACCTTGGCAAGATCCCCGTGGTGGAGAGATTGAACGGGTAAGAATCGATAATGGCATCATCGCACTCGAAGTATTAAGTTTAGGCGGCATTATTCGATCATTATGGACTCCCGATCGCAATGGTGAACGTAAAAATATTGTCTTAGGTTGCGACAGCGCCGAAGATTATTTAGCCCAACAAGCACATTTAGGTGCGATTGCAGGACGTTATAGCAATCGTATTGCCAATGGTAAAACTCAATATAATGGCCAACAATACTCACTGAGTATTAACCAAGCGACTAACTGTTTACATGGTGGCGCGGAGGGTTTTAATCGCAAATTATGGCAGCTTGGGCCATTAAGTGATGGCATGCGTTTAACCTTAAAAAGCCCTGACGGCGACATGGGCTTTCCAGGTAATTGCACCGTACAGCTCGATTACCGCTTAGCGGGTAACAATGTGTACATTGAAATGCTGGCCAGCACAGATAAAGCCTGCCCCATTAGTTTAACCCAGCATAGCTACTTTAATTTAGACGGTAATCGTAGCGACACCAATGCTCAACATACTCTACAAGTGGATGCTAAACATTACCTCACAATGAATGATGTTGGCATACCAACATCAATGCAAGCTACTGCAGGCAGCGATTTAGACATGGCTGTACCTACACCAATGTCGGTGCAGACCGAGCGCGCAACATTAGCCGCCACTAAAGGTTTTGATCATTGTTATGTGTTAGATAACCCAGGGGCAGACTTGCAACGTTTTGGTTGCTTAGCCAGCCCAAATAGCGGCCGCAGTATGACGGTTTATACTAACCAACCCGGCGTACAAGTTTACGGCGCTAATTTTTTGCAAGGCACTATTGGTAAAAAACAACGTCCACTTTGCGATCACCAAGCCGTGTGTATTGAACCGCAGATGCTACCTGATTCACCTAATCAACCAGACTTAGCTGGTGATGTGTGGGTAAAACCGGGACACGTTTATCATCACATCACTCGATATCAGTTTGATGCAGAATAATCCGCCTGTTAAATCTAATTTTAATGCTGAAGACATTGGCCAAATTGCCATAGGGGCTTTTGCCCTGTCGGTGCCGATTGCATTTTCTGAAGAAGCTTGGCATTTATCAGCCAGCTTACCAAGCTTAAATTTGGTCTTGATCGTGGTACTGTCGCTAGCGTTTATTGCCTTATTTGCCTACCAGAGTGTATTTCAGGCCAATATCATTAAGCGCAGACAAGCATTTCTATTACGAGTTGTTGCTGCCTATATATTGACGTTATTAGTCGTGGGAATAGTGCTTTTAGCATTAGATAAATTGCCGTTATGGGACGATCCCATTTTAGCATTTAAGCGGATGATATTAATTGCGATGCCCGCATCGATGGGCGCAATTATTGTTGATAGTTTTGACAAAGAATAAACGTCATAAGCAATAAAAAATTATTGCTTATGACGTTGTCAATCTATGACCAATATAAACCAGTAATGCGGCTAATCACACAATACATTAAGTCTAAAACTTAATGTATTGCACAGAATTAATCGTCTATGCTATCACCTATTTCATCAAAGCTGTCATCGTCATCATCTGAGTCATCAAATTCTGGAATGTCATCATCTGAATCAATAACTTCATCTGGTTCTGGCACTGGTTTAGCCTTACGAGGAGGCGCTGTGTCTGGTACTTTTGACAAGTCGATACGTGATTGATGCTTTAACATAAACTCAGCACGTGCCGCTTTCCAAGCATCATTAAACTCAGCGATTGCCGCTTTTGTTTGCTCATCATCTAAGTCATGTAAATTCACTTTAACGATGTCTTCTACATACTCAACAATCGTATTACGAATTGTATTGTAAAAGTAGATGCGCCCTGGAGACGCTTGTGGCAGTTGGTTATCATGAACAACAATAGTATTACCTTTTGATGTTCTTAATTCACCAAACCAAACCTGTTTTTTTGCTGTGTTATACATATATGCTAACGCCCTTAAATCAACACATATCCTAAAAATGATGCAGCTTGATGGCTAATAAAACAGCCAATCTACAACACGATTATTTGTTCTGTATTTACGTGGGTATTTAAACAGAATATTTCTGAGAATCAATGCCTAAAACGATGATTTTTTCAAGTAATCGCATAAAAATGTCCGTCGTAGTCTATTTTTAACACTTTACTGTCTTTTTTCTCACAAAATAATCGTCCACAAAGGCAATTAGCCGCTTTTAGGCTAACCACTTTGTCTTGACGACTTTAGCTTAAAAAAATCAAGCTTCAAGTTTTTTAGCAAAATATATGCTGATAAATATTCCGAATGGATCGGCACACACATAACGCCGCGGCTTAGGCTTGTAGATTTAATACAATCTTGCCTTTATGTTGCCCAGATTCCATACGCTTATGTGCCTCGACGACTTGAGCAAAAGCAAATACGCTATCTACAGGAATACTCATTTCACCACTGTTTAATAATGGCCATACATATTGCGCTAAGCCTTGAGCAATTTGCGCTTTATTTTGCACGCTTTGTGGTCGTAATGTTGAACCTGTCCACACTACCCGTTTTGCCATAATGCGGAAAATATCTACATTTGCCTGAGGACCCCGTTGCATCGCGACGGACACCATACGCCCATCAGTGGCTATGGCTTTGAGATTTTCATTAATAAAGTCGCCACCAGCAATGTCCATAATCACATTGACCCCTAAGCCATCCGTTGCCGCTAAGATAGGTTCGACAAAATGCTCTTCATTATAATTAATGGCCACACTGGCCCCTTGCTCCAAACAATATTGGCATTTTTCAGCGCTACCAGAAGTCGCAAATACCTTAGCACCTAAGCGACTGGCCATTTGGATTGCGGTCGTGCCGATACCGCCAGATCCACCATGGATCAGTACGGTTTCACCTGCTTTAAGCCCGCCACGAATAAATAAGTTACCCCACACGGTAAAAAAGGTTTCTGGCAGAGCTGCCGCTTGTACGTAACTGTAACCGGTAGGAATAGGTAAACAATGGGCGGCATAAGTGTTAACCAGCTCGGCATAACCACCACCAGGCACTAACGCACACACTTTGTCGCCGACCTGCCACTGAGTTACATCATCTGCCACGGCAACAATTTTACCGGCCACTTCTAAACCTAGGATTGGACTAGCATCTGCTGGCGGTGGATAAGCCCCCACACGCTGTTTAATGTCTGGGCCATTCACTCCAGCAGCATGTACCTTAATCGTCACTTGACCCGCGGATGGCATCGCAAGTGTTGATTGTACCATGGTCATCACGCTAGGTTCGCCGGGTTGCTCAACCATCACATGAGTAAATTGTCTATCTAATGTCGCCATAAAAATGTTCTCCCGGTTAATTGCAGTTAAAAAGTAACCAATGTTAACTATCTGTTATTGGCACACTGTAGCTGTTCACAATATGAACATATTTGTTAGTAAATACTTAAATAGTATCTTTTTTAATCAAAAAAAGATTGCCTCTTCACTTTAAACAATTACTATACGCGCCCGTTCATCCCATGGAGCACAATACTTGCTAAAGTACCTGTTCATTTTACTGTCTGTTTTCAGTATTCACGCCCATGCCGCGCCAATTCGTATTGCCTCAGATATTTGGTGCCCATATGCCTGTGATACTAACACTGGTTATGTTGTGGAATTGACTCGTCGCGCTTTTGAAATTCAAAATCAACCTGTTGAATTTATGATAGCCCCTTTTAAACGAGTCATGCTTGAACTTCAAAGGAACAATGTCGATGCTGTCATTGGATTGTCTAAAAAAGCGATAGGCAACTATCAATTACTGAGTAATGACGTGATTGTGGGCTATAAAAGTAACGACTTTTATACTCTAGTTGACAGCACTGAGTCATTTGAGCAAATATCCGACCTCAATAATACCCAACAGGTTGCCGTTGTCACTGGCTACCAATATGGCAAAGAACTGGATACATGGCTTAACTCCCACCCGAGCACCTATTTTGCCTCGGGTAATGACCCTATCGCGATGAACATTATTCGCCTTATAAAAGGCCGCCACTCGGTGATTATCGACAACAAAAATGTCATTGAGTACACCGCAAGTCAACTAAACTTAAATCAACAACTTCGTTATGCAGGCACTATAGGTAAACCGGTTCCTTTATATATTGGTTTTAACCCGCAAAATAAAGCCTATGTGAGCGCTTTTGACCGCGGCATACAGATGCTAAAAGCCAATGGCGAATATAAGCAAATTATGGATAAATACAAAATATTACCGGAAGTCACCTCAGCCGACGCCCGCTATAAAAACCTGCAAAAGTTTTTACCTATCCTTGATTAAACTCGCTGTTTTTATGCCAGAGGGAATTGGCATCAGCAAGGTGCAAAACTTAGTAACACTCTTCTCACTGCATAACCTTGTCATTTTCGTTACACTGCGCCAACAAAAAAATAATAAATCATCATTTTGGGATTAATGGCATCAGCTTGCTGAAGTCATAGGAGTATTTATGCGCGTGTATCTTCACCTGCTGATATTGGCATTGAGCAGTTCAGCAATCTTCACCAGTTCGGCTTCAGAAATTGTCCAAAGTAAAGGTCGGTTCGACGACAAATTTCGTCAACTTGAAGAGAGCCTTCCCACACCAAATGATTATCGCAATGCTGCTGGCGAACCAGGTAAAGAATATTGGCAACAACAAGTAGATTATAAAATCAATGTCACATTAGATGAACAAAAGCGTGCTATTCAAGGTGAGCAAGTCATTACCTATCATAATAATTCTCCGTATACGCTTAAATATTTGTGGTTCCAATTAGAACAAAATCGTTTTAAATCTGACTCGATTGCTGAACGAAGCAGCGCCTTTTATGGGGTTGATGGGAGCGTTAGGGCTGAGAACACTTATGGCGATAGCGCATTTGCAAAGATCAGCCTGCAAGATCTTCGTCGCCAACAATTTTTAGCCGACAACAATTTGGGTTACCAAATTGCGGCGGTAACCGGTGCCAATAAAAAACCACTAAAATACACCATAGTTGGCGCTCAAATGCGGGTCGATTTACCGACGCCCCTAAACAGCAAGCAATCGACGCAACTGCGCATTAATTACGGCTACAATATTTTAGAAGAAGATGCCGTAGGTGCACGCTCTGGATATGAGCATTTTCCAGACGATAATCGTGAAGGTGGCAATGACATCTTCTTATTAGCGCAGTGGTTTCCGCGAGTCGCCAGTTATTCAGATTACGAAGCATGGCATAACAAAGAATTCTTAGGCAGCGGCGAGTTTACGCTCGAGTTTGGTAATTACGATGTGAGCATGACAGTACCTAGTGACCATATTGTGGCCGCTACCGGCGTGCTCCAAAACAGTAAAAGCGTGCTGTCATCTGAACAACTCAAGCGTTTAGATAGCGCAAAAAAAGCTGACAAACCTGTATTTATTGTCTCTAAAGACGAAGCTCTAGCCAATGAATCGAGTACAGCCAAAGGCACTAAAACTTGGCATTTTAAAGCCGAAAATGTGCGCGACTTTGCTTGGGCATCATCACGTAAATTTATCTGGGACGCCCAAGGCTACCAACAAAAAAACAGCCAAAACCCACATGTAATGGCGATGTCGTTTTATCCTAAAGAGGGTGGCGAACTGTGGCAGCAATATTCAACAGCGGCAGTGATTCATACACTTGAAGTCTATTCACGCTTTACCTTCGATTATCCCTACCCTGCAGCGATCAGTGTTAATGGTCCCGTTGGCGGCATGGAATACCCGATGATCAGCTTTAATGGCCCACGTACTATTTGGCATGAAGATGGCAGTCGCACATACACCTTGGCTGAAAAACAATTCTTAATCGGCGTGGTGATCCACGAAGTCGGTCATAACTATTTTCCGATGATAGTCAACTCAGACGAGCGTCAATGGACTTGGATGGATGAAGGCATAAACAGCTTTTTAGACGGCATTGCCACCCGCGAATGGGACCCTAATTTATCTTGGGGACGTGAGCCAACTGATGTTATTGAATACATGAAGTCTAATGTCCAAGTTCCGATTATGACTCAGTCAGACAGTGTGTTGCAGCTTGGTCCTAATGCCTACATTAAACCTGCTGTTGCATTAAACATTTTGCGTGAAGTGATATTAGGCCGTGAGCTATTTGATTTTGCCTTTCAAGAATACAGCCGTCGTTGGATGAATAAGCGCCCGACACCAAGCGACTTTTTCCGCACCATGGAAGAAGCCTCTGGGGTTGATTTAGATTGGTTTTTCCGTGGCTGGTTTTACACCACAGATCATGTCGATATCTCGCTAGATCGTATTTATAAACTGCGCTTAGACAGCAATAATCCTGATATTGATTTTGATCGTCGTCGCCAAGATTATAACGATAAACCTATGCCTTATTCGGTTGAACGTAATCAACAAAGTGGCCAAAAAACTTGGGTAGAACTTAATCCAGGTAATACTGATTATCATGACCAACATGATCAATTCAGCGTCACCAATAAAGATCGTAATAAGTACAACAAAAAACACGCCGAACTGGATCCGTGGGAGCAACAAGTCTTGGCGCGGGCATTGAAAGAAGATAAAAACTACTATGTGTTTAACTTCTCCAATCTTGGTGGTTTAGTGATGCCAATTCTACTCGAACTCACGTTTGAAAATGGTGATACCGAGTCATTGGTGCTGCCAGCTGAAATTTGGCGCCGCTCGCCGTTTGAAGTCAGTAAACTGATTGTGACCGACAAAGACAATGTATTAGTGTCTGCTGTGGTTGATCGTCGCGGCGAAACTGCCGATGTGGATATTGAAAATAACTATTATCCTCGTCAAATTATCCCATCACGCATTGAAGCCTTTAAAGAAGAAGAGCGTAAGGGTAATAAGTATCGCGATATCATGCATGACAATAAAGAAGCCCTGAAAGATCCTGAAATTAAAGTGAAGAAAAAGTAATGCGTCAATTGGTTCTAATATTACTGAGTGTTATTGGCTTAAGTTTATTGGCTGGCCAAGCCCATGGCCACCAGCAAAAAGAAGCCTACACCAGTATTGTGTTTAATCAGCGCAGCGGTATGCTGGAAATTCAGCATCGATTTTACTTACACGACGCTGAGCATGCTGCTCAACAAGTAATAGATAGCAATGCCGATTTGATTAGCGATCCCGTGAGTCGTGAAGCTTTTGCATATTACGCTATATCGACATTTTCGATGCAGGATCAGCAGCAACATCCGTTAACCCTGACCTATGTGGGCACTGAGTTACAGGGTAAGTATTTGTGGGTTTATCAGGAAACACCGATCACCACGAATATGGAGGGTTTTTATCTTAAGATGACGACCCTACAAGAATTGTGGTCAGAACAAACTAACCACATTAATGTTGAGCGCAATAAACACGTAACCTCAGCAAGACTGCATATTGCAGATTCTTGGCATTACATTGAAGTGGCAAAAGCCAGCGAATAAACACTGAAAGCTCGAGCCAATATCCAGCGCCCTATTGATGTTCAGTAGGGCGCTTTTTTATTTCTATCTGACCACATCATCGAGTGCATCGGCCAAGGTTGAGTAAGTAACACACTGCACGCCATCTGGCTTAAAGCCTGCTTTAGCTAAGGTTTTAAGTGGCTGAAATTGAAAATCCGCGAGCAATACTCGGGTATTGTGGTGCTTACATTTCGCAATATACTTATACAATGCAGAAACACCACCAGAATCTAAGATAGACACCCCATCGAAATACAACACCACCCCATCTTGATCAGCGCTCAAATGCGCCAACTCACCAAAGACACTGTCGGCGGCGGCAAAAAATAACGGACCATTTATTTTAAAGACTTTCCAACGCGGCGGTAATTCAACATGAATATGCTTTTTCTGCTCGCTAATGTCTTGCACCTTGGTCATATCAGCCACTTGTTTCATGAACAACAACGACGCCAAAATGATCCCCGCACTGATCGCAATCACCATGTCGAAGAAGATGGTCAATAACAAGCACACCAGCAATACCAGCACCTCGCTTGCGGGCGCTTTTTTTATAAGATGCACAATCTTAGGGGCTTCGCTCATGTTCCAAGCCACCATAATGAGTAATGCCGACATGCCCGCCATGGGGATATACGCCAAAATAGTACTCAGCGATAACAAAGACACTAATACCACCAGTGCATGGATCATCGCTGCTACCGGACTCACCGCGCCAGCTTTATAATTAGCCGCTGAACGAGCAATGGCTGCTGTAGCAGTAATACCGCCAAAAAATGGCGCGATAATGTTACCGATACCTTGGCCGAGCAATTCGCTATTAGCGCTGTGCTTTTTACCCGACATGCCGTCGAGCACCACAGCACACAGTAATGATTCAATTGCCCCCAACATGGCAATCGCAAATGCCGCAGATAATAAATCGCTAGCCAATTGCCAACTGAGTTCAATAGGTAATTCGCCCGACTGGGTCCGCAGCCAAGGCCATTGAAAATCAGGCAACATGGATGGAATACCGGCGCCAATTGAACCATCGGCGAAAGTAAAACTAAAAGTAGAACCAATCGTCGCAACAGGAAAGCCTTGCTGATTGAGCACTAGCGCCACCAGACTGGCAACCACCACAGCCGGAAGATGTGCTGGCACAGGTAACTTGAGCTTAGGCCACAAAATAAACATCACTAACGCACTTAACCCCACCACCAGTGTAGGCAATGACAATGTCGGTAATTCTTGCGTTAATACGGCAACTTTACCGACAAAATTTTCAGGCATGTCACTGATGCTTAAACCAAAAAAATCTTTAACTTGCAGCACAGCAATCACTACCGCAATACCGCCGGTAAACCCTAAGGTGACTGACTCGGGGATATATTGGATATAGCGACCCAGGCGTAACAACGCCATAGCGATGAGTATCACTCCAGACAAAATACTCGCAAGTAATAGTCCAGACAGACCATATTGATGCACTATGGGGTAAAGGATCACCACAAACGCCGCAGTAGGACCAGATACACTATAACGTGAGCCACCGGTCAGCGGGATAATAAACCCGGCAATAATGGCGGTATATAATCCGTATTGCGGTGCAACACCAATAGCAATTGCCAGTGCCATCGCCAGTGGAATGGCAATAATGCCAACCGTTAAACCAGCTAATAAATCTTTAGAGAATGCATTGGCTTTGTAGGGAGCGTCTTTTAACGACTCCCTGAGCGCATGCCCAATACGAAGAGAAAATAAATGTGTGAGGTATTTCATTGCAGCGATCCCATAACCTAGTACGGCGTCAAGATACCCCTCATTATAGGCCGATTACTTTGCAGTACAATCGAATTAAGTTAACACCTAATGATAATATAATTATAATCACATTATAACGATTGGTTTTATCTGAATTGACGTAATCACAAATGACCCGCAAAAAAGCCAGCGATGGTGTCGCTGGCTTTGGCTAGGTAGATATTCATAGTGATTGGTAGTGTAAACAATGGCTATCTTTACCCTGTAGCCTAATGTTAAAAAGCAATTTTAACGGCTAAAATCGATAGACACTTTGTGGCCGCGATTAGTATCTAGATTTTGATAATCCCAGTCATATTGCGTAATGAGTCTAGTGGTTAACTCAAGCCCTAAACCAAAACCGAGCTCTTCAAAGCTATCAGCATAAGAGTCACACTGATTAGCGATACTCACCAATGTGGACGATTGACGAATGGTTACGCTGCCCTCAATGGTGTGCTGTAAAGCATTACGGATTATGTTGGTGATAATAATTCGACAGAGAGTATCAGGCAGTTGATGAGTAGAGTCATCGGTTTCAATACTAATTTCAATATTCTTGCCGTGGATTAAATACCTTAACTCTTGCACAAGCTGACGAATAAGCTGACCCAGATTAACGTCGTTCAAGGGTAAGCTTTTACCTTCGCGCCGGGTTAACCACAATAAGGTTTCGGTGAGATCTGTCATGGTGAGCCCTGCACGTTCAATACGGTTAAGCACTTGGGCTTGCTTTTCAGCGCTACCACCTTTGCTTATCAGCTTTTGCAGTAATTCAGTATTAGTCCGAATAACCGCTATTGGGGTGCGTAACTCATGGCTGGCATAGCCTAAAAATTGTTGCTCACGATCTAAGCTTTCCTGCACAGTGCCTAAACTCGTTTTAACAATATCGGCTAAGGTATTTAATTCGCTAAAATGAAAGTCGGGTATTGGCTGAGCTAATTGCTGGCTATTTAATCCTTTTGCCCAAGTTCTTAAACGCTTCATTGGCCGCGCCACTTTTCGCATCATTAACATCAACACGATAGTAAACATCACAATACCTAAAATTGCAGTCGCTAATATCACCACAAAAAAGGGAATGCCTTTAGGAGGAGACATAGTGCCAGCTTGACTGTCAAAGGTACTGGAGACATATCGCACCTCATTGCCTTTAAGCACTTTTATAACAAAAAAGCCTTTTACAGGAGGCGTGATGGGCGAGCCGCCAATAATGTTTTTATACAAGACGTTAAACTCGCTAGGCTCAGACTTAATATTTTGTTGGATCTCTTCGGGTAGGTCTTGCCAACGTGAAGCCACCGTAAAAAAATGTGATGTTTTTGGCTGACCATCGATAACCTGTTGATCTTGTGCTTGAGCGTACATGGTAGATTGTAGGATTTGGTCCATACCAGAAATAAAATAGTGCACACTGAGCATCGATAAAATTAAAATGGTACTAGTACCAGTAAACAACATGACCAGTAGTACAAAAATTCGCAGGCTCGGGGTTAATTTCATGTAATGGCTATCCTACTGGTTATCTTTAATGGCAAAACCATGACCACTAACGGTATGCAGCAACTTGAGTTCCTGGTTGCCATCAAGGTGTTTACGTAAATTAAACATGTGTACTTTTAAACTATTACTGTCTGGTTGGTCATCTCCCCACACACTTTGCATCAGTTTTTCACGCGACACAGGGTTAGGGCTCGCTCGTATTAACACGTCTAAAATTTTAAACGCTGTCGGCGATAGCTTTAAGCCTACTCCATTGCGAAATGCCTGCTTCTGCTGCAAATCGAGGACCAAATCGGCCACGGTCAGGCGCATAGCTTGACCACTTCGGCGACGGGATAATACTCGAATGCGTACAATGAGCTCTTCCATTGCAAACGGCTTAATGAGGTAATCATCAGCACCTTTGGCAAAGCCGTCGAGCTTATCGTTAAGCGTGTCGCGCGCGGTAAGCATGAGTACTGGTACATCGATACCTTGCAGCCGCAAAGATTCACACACTTGCAAACCGTTCATTTTAGGTAAGTTCAAATCCAATATCACTGCATCATAGCGATTGAGTAAAATCAGATTCAGCCCTGCACTGCCATTGGCAGAATGGTCACAAAGAATACCTTCTAGCTCTAGGTACTCGATCACCGCCGTAGCTAAATCAAGATCGTCTTCAACCAATAACAACTGCAATTTGTCGGTGAACATCGAATATATTCCTCGGTTTACGACACCACTGAGCTTGTCGTATGGTGATTTGGGCGCAGTTTAGCCATAACGTGATTGATAAATGCTTTCGACTCACATTGAATGAGCAACAAAGATGGCGTCAAAATCAAGGTGATGACGGTAGCAAATAAAATACCATAACCCAGCGCTGCCGCAGCAGGTATTAAAAACTGTGCTTGTGACGAGGTTTCGCCTAACAAAGGTGCTAAACCAGCAAAGGTCGTCACTGAGGTAAGCAATACCGCACGAAGGCGGCTGGTACATGACTCAACAATAGCATCGTGTACCGACAAACCCTCTTCTTTAATCAACTCGTTATAGCGCGATACCAGCAATAGACTGTCGTTTACCACCACGCCACTTAAGGCCAAAATACCATTTAACGATAAAATACTAATGGTTAAGTCATTCCACCAATGGCCTAAAATGGCGCCAACAATACCAAACGGAATCGCGGTCATGATAATCACCGGTTGTATGTATGATTTTAACGGGATGGCTAGCAAGGCATAAATGGCAATTAACGCCAGTACAAACATCGACCCTATCGAGCTTGTGGTTTCAGCTTGTTGCTCAGCTTCACCGGCAAAATTGAAACTCACACCGGGGTATTGCACTGCTAACTGCGGCACTAACGTCTGCTTTAGCTGACTAACAAGCTCGTTTGAGGCAATTTTATCTTTGTCTAGTACAGCACTGATGTATACCGCCCGTTGACTGTCAATACGGGTAATGTTCGACGGTTGGTAATCATTAAAAATCTGCGCCACGTGGCTTAAAGGCACAATAGTACCGTCGCTAGTTCGAACATTGGCAAGCTTAATATCTTCGATGGTTTGACGATCTTCATCAGGGTAACGTACTCGAACTTTTACCTCATCTTTACCACGTTGAAAACGCTGTACTACACCGCCGCCAAATGACTGCAATATCTGGCTCGATAAGGTTTCGGTGTCAAATCCTAGAGCACGACCTTGCGCGGTTAATTCAAAACGATATTGCGGCTCGCCTATGTCTAAATTGTTATCGATACCACTGACGCCATCCATGGTTTCTAGCTGCGCTTTTATCGCTTGGCCAACAGCAAAGACGGAATCGGTATCGCTGGCTTTAATTTCCACTTTAAAATTATCAAGCATTTCTTGCTTCGATAATATTTTAAGCTTTTTTATGCCTTCCATTTGGCCAACAAGCTCAAGCCATTTTTGGCTAAATTCTTTGAGGCTATAAGGACTGTCTGGCGCTAACTCAACCTGAACTTGGCCCGAGTCACTGCTGCTTGCCATAACATGCAAACTGGTTAAATAGCTGTCCTTATTATGCTGTTGTTCGGCCACCAGCTGAGCATCGACTTGTTTTGCAGCAGTTTCTAAGGTCATTAAATTTTTATAGGTCTGGCCAAAACTGGCGTCATTTTGCATCGAAAAGTCAGCAACTACAGTGTCGCCAGCAATATCAGGAAAAAATGCCACTCGCACGCTGCCCGTTATCGGCATACCTGCAACCACAATAAGCAGTGCGATAAACAGCAATACCACCGCATAACGAAACCGTAATGCAAACTCAATAAGTGGCTGATAAATCACTCGACTAAACCACTGCAAACCACTATCGGCAGCATGTTGGATATGATTAAACCATGACTTTTTGGCACTTTTTTGAGTATTAATATGTGCTAAATGCGACGGTAGAATAAATTTAGATTCAACCAACGACAACATCAAACAAATGGCGACGACAGTACCAAACTGGGCATAAATCTGCCCTAAATTACCTTCAACATTAGCTAAGGCAACAAAAGCGACTACTGTGGTTAACACACCAAATATCGTTGGGGTTGCCACTTTTAAAGTACCTTTGATAGTGTTGTCGATGTTGTCGCCGTATTTTTGCCGAGTGCTATAAACACTCTCGCCCACCACCACTGCATCATCGACGACAATCCCCAGCGCCATAATAAATCCAAAAGTGGTCATTTCATTTAGGCTTAAGCCAGCAAAAGTATTGCTCATAAAAAACAAGGTGCCGAAGAACACAAACGGTAACCCTGCAGCAACCCAAAACGCCACTCGCAAGTTTAAAAATAACGCTAAAATAATGAATACCAAAGCGATACCACTCAAGGCATTTTTAACCAATAAGCTTAAGCGTTCGATAATCAGCGTGCTTTTGTCATGCCAAGTAGCAATACTGACGTTGTCGGGTAATACATTAGAACTGCGCCATTTTTCGACGACTTGCTTAGCTTGCTCGACAATATCAACAATATCGCCATTTTCGTCCATCACAATTTCAATCGCGCTTGAGTTAGCCTGGTTATAACGCGACAACACAAAGGTATCGTCGGCAAAACCGTCTTTAATAGTCGCAATATCACCTAAGGTTATCAGCGAACCTTGACTGTTGGTGATCACCGGAATCGCCATAAAATCGTCTAATTGGTAAGCTTGCTGTGATACTTTTAGCCGCACGGTTTTGTCGTCGTTATATAGGCTAGTCGAAATGGATGCTGACGATTCGGCATTCACAGCACTGGCCACAGAGGCAAACGTCAGTCCATAGGCTTGCAACTTAGCTTCATCAATTTCTATAGAAATCATCGGCTCGGCTTTGGCTTTAATCTCGAGATCGTGAATGGCTGACTGACTTAATAAATCCGATTTAAGCTGTTCGGCTAATGCCTGCAACGTCGCGCGGTCAGCATCGCCGTAGATCTCAATCCACAAGGCATGATCTTGCATGCGCATTTTATCAATAACGGGTTTTTCAGCTTCACTAGGAAAGTTATAAATCGCATCGACATTGGTTTTAATGTCAGTGAGTAAAGTGTCTAAATCATAAGCGCTGGTTTTCTCAATTATCACACTACTGCCATTGGCGTTGGATGTTGACGTTATCCGTTTTATGCCCGGCACGGTTTCTAATGCATCTTCAATTTTAATTGCTATGCCTTCTTCAGCCAGCACTGGGTCGCCACTGTCGTAAGTCACCGACACGGTCACCCTGTCGGGTTCTAAACTCGGAAAGGCCTCTTTGCGTAAGCTGCCTAAGGAGAAAAGACCCACGATTATCATAGCAATTAACAGCAAGTTAGCCGCTACTGAATTTCTAGCAAACCAGGCTATCGCCCCTGAGTGTGTAGATTGAGATCCCGACATGGCTTAAACCTCTAACTTAGCAAGCACCTTAGTGCCCACTTTAAAGCTGCTTAAAGGGCGCTTAACAATTTGGATTAAGCTCGGCCGACCTCTTTGCTCACTAACAATAGGCAATACATACACAAAACCGTCTTTTTCAAAGGCGATATTGGCAGCTGATTTAGCCAATTGACTGCTATCATTGATAAACCAAATATCACCTTGTTGTGAAATAGCCGACGACGGTAATTGCCATAAATCACTTAATGATTTGCCGTTGATTTGTGCTTTAACAAAGGTGCCCGGATACAAGTGAGTTTGTTGCGTGAGTGGATTGTCGACCACCACAATTAATGAACGTTGACGACTAGTTTGGGTTAAATGTTGTTCAACACGCTCAATATAACCTTGCCACTGGTTACGGCCATCGGCGCTGTACAAGGTGACATCCCAAGGGGTTTTAGCAAGCTGTGCATTGTCAAACTCTGGCAGGTTTTGCCACTGTAAATCTGACAATGGCACATTAATTTCAACGTCTGCAACGCTGTATAAAGTGCCCAGTTGGGTGCCGGTTTGTACATAACTTCCGGGCTGAATATCACGACTCACCACTAGCGCATCAAATGGCGCAGTAATCTTGGTATAGGCCACATCTTGCTTAGCTTTTTTAAGGGTTAACTTGGCATTTTCTAATGCGGCAGTCGCTTGGGCCAATTGTGGTGTTCTGAGCACTAACGGTGATTCAGGCTCACCAGAAAAACCTGAACGTAACCATTCTGATTTTGCTTGTTCACCTTGGCGTTGTTCCTCGAGTAAATCGAGCTCAGCCTGGGCGACATCGGTTTGCGCTTGCGTTAATGCTTGCTGATAACTGATATCATTAATTTGGCCTAATACTGTGCCTTTTTTAATTACCTGACCGGATTCAAACTGACGATGAACACTGTCAATCTTACCGCTTACTTCGGCGTTTAGCGTGAGTTCATAACGTGGTCTTGCTTCACCAAAACCGATGACTTCTGCTTGATATTGTTGTCCGTTGACAGCCACTACCCCCACTTGAGGTAATAATGAGATTGCTGCTGTATTCGCCACTGGGTTAATAGGTTGCTCTGTAGCAGATGCTTGTTGGTTAGGCGCAGGCGGTAATTGCGAGACGGTATAACCTAAGGCAGCAAAAATACTGCCCAATGATAATACGGTGACAATAACGTTTAGACGATTAAGCTTCATGTAATACCCCTAAGCCCAACGCTAGGCCTAAATCAATACGGTTTATAAGACGGTTATAAATGGTGTTAGCAAGTTGCGCTTCAACATCAAAGGTTTGCTGTTGCACGGTTAGTAAATCAAAAATGTCGACTAAGCCTTGACGATACTTTTGCTCGTAACTGACAAAACTGCGCTCGGCGCTGAGTTGCGCTTCGATTAAATGCTGTTGTTGTTTGGCGAGGGAGTATTCTTGGCCCACAGTGTTTTCCACTTCGTTAACCGCATTTAATAGGGTTTCTTGATAGACCCAATAGCGCTGCTCTGTGGTTAATTGGGCTAACTCAGCTTGTGATGATAATTTGCCACCTTGGAACAAGGGCGCAGATAATTGCCCCAGCACACTCCATAAAGGTCCGGTGAGTAATGCTTCTGTTGGCGACTGCGCCATGTCGGTCAAACTGGCTGATAAACTGATCGACGGCAGCATAGCCTTATAGGCGGCATCGGTACGTAATGCTTCGGCTTCAATATTGTAAAATGCAGTTTTAATATCAGGACGTTGACTTAGATTTTGTTGCCCTAGTGAGTTAATGGGATTCAACACAGCAGGAAATTCCGCAGTAATGGTTACCGCTAAATCGTTGCCAGTCCATTGCCCTGTAAGCAAGGTCAAATCACGCTTGCTTTGGGCAAGCTGTTGTTGATAATCGGCTAAGGTAGCTTGTGTACTGGCGACACTAGTATTGGCATTATCGAGATCTTCTAAGCTGCCTAAGCCAACACGATAACGCGCTAAAATAAGTGCTTTATTGTTGTCTAATACCGTTAAACGCTGGGTTTCAATCGCCACAAGTTGTTGCTTAAGGCTAATGTCTAACCAACTGCGCATCACGTTGGCGGCGACTAAGTCTTGCGCGCTTTGTAGACTGGCTTGCGTGCTGGCAATGTCTTTTAATGCAGCGTTGCTGCTGTCAGCAATTTTTTGCCATAAATCCAGCTCCCAACTCACGGTAATATCAGTGGTATAACTGTCATCGCTGTCTTCGGTTGAAGTGCCGCTAAAGCTGGCATCTACTGACGGCAAACGGCTAGCAGAAGTAATACCGTGTTGGGCATAGGCCATTTTCAATGCCACTACGCTTTGTTGCAAACTAGGGTTATTCTGCAAAGCAGCAGATATAAAGCTTTGCAACTCAGGCACATTAACTAAGTCAGTTAAACGCGCTATCGATTGTGTCGGCACATCTTGTGTCTTTGAGGCCAGCAGCAACTGCTCAATTAAACGCTGGCTAGTATTCGCCTCAGCCTGACTGGCTCGGTCAGCGTAATTGACATTATCGACACTGCTGCAGCCCAACAGGCTCGTCACCATCAGTGCCAGCATCGCTTTTCGTAGCGCCGGTTTTACCATCATCAACTGCATCCCCAAACCTGTGTATTACACAATAATGGCACCAGCATACTGATGGAGGGGTTAAGGCGAGGTTAAGGTGTGGGGGGGATGGAACTTGGGGATAATATTGAAAGCGGATAAATAAAACCAAACAGACAATATAAAGATTTATCTTCATTGTCATCTCTGCCAATAAAATTAACGCTGCTATCTGGTTACCTTCTATTTCATATTTTTAATCGTATTTCTACTTTCTAGCTCAATTGAATACACCTGACTATAAATTTTTTTAATTAGATCAATCAAATCACCACTACTTTGACCATCTCGTTTTTGACTAACCCATACATTAGACAAGGTAAGAATGAGTCTTTCCGCTTGGTTTAAACTACTTTTTTGAGATACTTTTATAAATAAAAGTTGGCAACTGATAATTAAACATTTAACAACCAACTCATTTTCTAGTGGACTTTCAGTATCTTGTTTTTCTTTTGTTAACCATTGAGGTTCACCCTCACTGTACACTAACGCAGCAATCAAGTTAGCCACAGTCTTTATATCTGTGGCACCATTAAACAACTGCATTATTTCATCTGAGCGTTGAAAACTTAATAATAAGCTATAACCAAGATCGGCCTTATGCCACTGCTGTACTAATGCTTGAAGAAATGCCATAGATATTAACCTATCGATAAATTGCTATTCGTTTGGGGTTAAGTTCGAATGTTTGTTCCAGATACAAAAGGTATTCTTTAGCCAAAATAGAGAACGCTTTGTAATAATCTGTTTCAGCATGGGAATAGGCTAGATCCAAACATCGGTAAGCCCAAGGAAGTAAATGCTTTTCTAACAGCTCATTAATTGTTTTTTGATAAAGTGGATTTGTTGGATCTTCAGCCGCCTTGTTTAATAAGAAAGATAATACCGCAAATATTAACCCAATATGATCTAGAGGTTCGTTGGTTCTCATGTCTATATTGATGTCATTAACTGCATAAAACTGTTTTAACGTAACGGTACTAAAGTCATTAAGTAACTGTGAAGAGCTGGTATAAGCAGACCCCCACGGTGCAGCAAAAGGTGTTCCTGGGCCGTAAAAAAGCATGCCGTAGTCTAGCTTAAGCCTAATCAACTCAGCTTCATCACCGGTCCATTGAGCAAGATAAGCTTTTAGGTGCGTTAATCCTTTAATGTTGGTATCGGTTACTAACAGCTGAGGCCAATTTTCAACAATATCTTGATCTTTAAAGGTATTGATCAAATCCAACTCAGGATAAATAGTCAGTACAGAATGCAATACATTGGCAATGGCTTGTAAATCTTGAAGCTTTTCAATGTTCATATCGTTCATATTTGCTTATAAATTTAAGTAGGATGGAAGGGTGTAATACGCTGATTACACCCTCTATTCAATAATTTATACTTCTCGAACGTTTAAGATCCGCCCCGTACTTGCACCAACAGGTTGGGCCTTCTTTGACGCTTTAACAATTAAGTTAGGCGAGGTAATCGATTCAGAAGGAAGTGGCGCAAAGTGACCATCACCGTTACCGTATTTAGCTCGTAGGTTTTCCATCGTATCAAAGTCCAACGCTCGTAAAGGGCATGACTCTACACAAATCGGTTTCTTACCTTCTGCTAATCTATCGAAACAACCGTCACACTTGGTCATGACTTTGCGTTCAATATCAATCTGCGGCGCATCATATGGGCAAGCTCTTGAACAGCTTTCACAGCCAATACATAACGACTCTTGAACCAGTACCAGTCCGTCTTCTTTTCTTTTATGCATAGCGCCAGTCGGACAAGCTTTGACACACACAGGTTCATTACAATGGTTACAACCAACAGAGGCATAATAAGCAAATACATTTTGATTATAACTTTCGTCGCCATTTTGATCCCATGAACCACCACCGTATTCATAAACCCGACGCCATAACATACCAGGCATTGCCGATACGCCTTGATTAGTGACATCATCCTTACTGCGTGTTTTGCCAACCATTCGATCTTTACAGGCTATATGGCAGGTTTTACAGCCAGTGCATTTGCTGCTATCGAAATAAAATCCTAATTGAGTTTCTTGTGTCATTTTAATTTACCCCTATCAAGCCTTGACTACCTGAACACGATTGGTGTGCTGTGGATTTCCCTTTGATACTGGAGAAGGATGATATTTTGTCAGTGTATTAATACAGCCTCCAATATCCACAACATGGCCAGATGGACCCACTTTGCCACTCGCATCTGGTTTATACCAAGCACCTTGCCCTAAAGAGCACACACCAGGAGTAACTCTAGGAGTGAGTTTTACAGGCAGTTCAATTGTTCCTCTACCGTTATAAACATGAACCATATCGCCATCAGCTAATCCACGAGAAGAGGCATCTTTCGGGTTCATCCAAACTGCATCTTCTACGGCTTCCCGTAACCATGGGACATTATGGTAACTTGAGTGAGTTCGACCTTTAGTGTGGTAACCACATAACTGTAATGGGTAGCCAGCATCGATAGTGTCTTGATCTTGATAGCCGTCCCAAGTCACCACATATTGCGGTAATGGAGTAATTTGGTCTCCAGTAGGCAAAGACCAAGTGGCCGCTTTACGTGCAAGTGATAATGAGAAAATCTCAAATTTTCCAGAAATTGTCGGTCTAGGGTTCGCTATTGGATCTTGAATATAAGACTCAAATGCAACCACTGATGAAGACATGTATTTACGGAAAACCCCAATTTTCTGTGCCTCCTCATAGGTATCGGGCATATCAACATCGGCATTCATCGCCTTGGTTTGTTGATAAAGCTTTTCACACCATTGTTGGCCGTTAAGCCCTTCGGTGTATTCAGCTCCATAACCCATAGCATTCGCAATCCCAGCACAAATTTCATACATAGATTGTGATTCGCCTAGTGGCTTCAATGAGGTGCTCATGAAGGTTGCATACGCCATTTGACCCGATGCATATGAATCGTTGGCATAATCGACTGATTCTAACCATGTACTGTCTGGCAATAAGTAATCGGCAAACTTAGCAGAAGGTGTCATCCAACAATCACTGACAATAATCAGTTCACACATACTGTCATCTTGGAGGATTTGCGCGGTGCCATTACTGTCTGAATGTTGATTGACTAAAGCATTACCGGCACAGTTAATAATTGCCTTAATGTTGGTGCCCAATGTAGCAGGATTATTATCGACTCGTTCTTGACTGCCGCTAGAAGTGAAACGAACACCATCAGTAGTTCCACTGAACTCTTCACCACGAACAACGGCATCTGACCATGTGAAAACAGGGATAGTAACCTCTACAGGGTTACTACCAGTAGGCATACCCGAAACACCAAAACTATAACTTGACGGCATGGCACCGCTATTTACACCCGCACGGCCTATTTTTCCGGTCATAATGGCTAGGGTATACACGGCGCGAGTCGCTTGATCGCCATTTGCATGACGACTAATACCCGCACCAGCAGAAATATATGGCGCTTCAGCGGCCATAATAGCAGTAGCTAGTTGTTCTATTTTATTCGCTGGAACGCCACAGACTACGGCAGCCCAAGCTGGCGTTTTCGCACCTTCTTGCTCAAATATGCCTTGGCCCATAATATAATCATGGTAGTTTTGTGCTGGGTCGATAAATTCAGCGTGTGAAGCAATAAACGGATCAGCATTTAGCGTAACAGACGCCTTAGTGTTCACTAACGATGCTTCGTCATAACCCACTGCATATTTGTCTAAAAATGGTTTGGCATGTTGATCAACCCAACCACTATTTATCATTTGATAAATAACCGCTTCAATTAATGCGGCGTCAGTACCAGGACGAATAGCAAGCCACTCATCTTCATTACCCCGCATTGAATCTGTGTATCTGGGTTCAACCATCCACACTTTAATATTCTTTTTATTACTTTCTAAAGATTTAACAAAGTCATAGCCTTCGCCACTACCACTCATGCGTATCTCATTTGGATTAAAACCAAACCCAATAAATAAATCTGAGTTAACGATTTCGCTTAACGAACTACCACCAATGCTATCCCATTGATCGCCATAAGTGGCCATACACGCTGGATACACACCGGCCCATGAATAATCCCAATGGTGGTCTAGAAAACCGCCATTTAAATTCAATAGGCGACCCCAAGTAGCGGTATTCGATGAGAAACCATAATAAGCACCTGTACCGTAATGCATGTAAATTGATTCAGGGCCGTAGTTATCTTTAATAGCTTGTAATTTCGTGCCTATTTCTGAATAAGCTTGTTCCCAACTGATAGGGACAAATTTTGCCTCACCTCTTTTGCCGACTCGTTTCATTGGAGAACGTAGTCGATCAGTTGCATAGGTTCTTTGACGAAGTGAGCGTCCACGAGGACATGCTCGAGCTTGATGGTTTACACCATATTCATCAGTTGTTTCATGGTCAGTTTCAATTCGGGTGATAACACCATCTTTACTGAATACTTTAATAGGGCAATTTGAACCGCAATTGACTAAGCATGCAGACCAGTTAAGCTGTTCAAGCGAACTTTCAGGTACTTCTGGCGGTACTACATTGATTTCTTTCGCACTATCTTCACACCCAGTGATAGTTGCTGCAGCGCCAATTGCTGCACTCATTTTTAAGAAATTTCTACGTTCCATTTCTATATCCTCGCGTAGTATTTACGATACGTTTAATGCAATTTGTAGCTAAATGACAACATCACTTGGTGTGCGTTATAGTCATGGTTTATATCTTGAAGTGTTATTAGTCCGGGTATACTTACAATCCCAGTAGATGCAGCATCAGTATCGTAATAGCGTTCGTATCGATAGCTGAGTTTGAGTGCCATTTGTGAGTTTAATGCATAATCAGCATAGACACTGGCACTGTGGTTATAACTGTAATAGTCACCGTATGGTTGACTATCATCAACAATCACATTGGTATTACTGGTTGAATTAGCAAATAGATAATCCATACCTATAATTAATTTATCTTGCATTAAGCCACTATAATTAAGCCCTGCACCAATATTAATAAACTCATCTTCTATATCTGAGTACCAATATGAATTGCCAACTTGACTACCGGCTTGCGATGAGTTAATCCATTGCTGCCCAATAAATCCATAAGTATCAATATACTGATTAATATGAAAACTGACATTGACATCATAACCATAATCTTCTGAATCTAATAAACCGACATCCGTATCTTTATATTCATCCTTGGCATATCGAGAGGTAATATCGACATTAATCCAATCATTAGGTGTATGCGTTAACTTTAATTCATAGGCATTACGGGTTCGATCTGCCAAATAATACTTTCTTAACACTGCATTATCTTCTGAGGCTGTTAATATATCTGACTCATATTTAGAACCATCTCTACTAGCATACTCAGACTTTACATTAATATTAAACATTTCAAACTTACGGATATTTAATTTCGCCCATAAGGTGTCATCTTGAGTTGTTTCACGTTCACTATAATTGCGAGTGATGTCTTTACTGTCATAACCTGCCTGTAAACGATAACCACTGGCAATTCGATAGCTCGCATTTATGCCATAATTTTTACGTTCGTAATCTAAAGGGGTATTTTGTCTAAATGCACCCGTTAAACTATTAAAGTTATATTGAGCAAACTCTGCAGTCGAACTCTGATTATCTCGCTTGTTATAATCGATGTTGCCACCTAAGCGAAGTCGATTATTCATCATTGATGTCACTGCAAAACGGCCATCAGTGGTATTAACCTGACCGTCCCAGCTTTGCAGTGGATTACCACTCATTTGAATTAAGTTTTCATCTTGGATCATGCGACCCATTGCAACTCGTCCACTCATCACGGTCTGATCAAAGCGGTAATTGCCAGAAAGTGATATTTGATGCGCTTGGCTGTCTGGAGAGGCGGCATAAACATCGTTTAAATAAGGCAGACTTAAGTCGCTTATTTTATTATTGTAAATGCTTCCTGAATAACTCAATTCGCTCATCCAATTATCGCCATTAAGACCTATCCCAGCATCCCATTGAGAAGTCGTCGCGTTCACCGGCAAGCCAATATTGATAGGGCTAGGCGTCACGATACTGCTTGAGCTGTGACCAGTTTTCTCTTCTTGGCTGTAACTGACAAAGCTATTGTAAGCATCTTGGCTAAATACCACGCCAATGCCTAATTTCTCTCGTTCTAGCGCTAAGTTAAACGTATTAACATCAGTACTTGGAGTCAGCATTCCATCGTTATGCCACAACTGACTATTTACATCATCAGCTTTAATCGTTTTGATTGCAGCGTAATCTAATACCACCTCATATAAGCCTGAATCCCCAATTTGTAAACTAGCAAAGCTATTATCGAAACCCAATTGGTGAGCAGTTATTTGGGCTTGATAGCCAGATTTGTTCAGGAACAAAATATCACTGCTTAACGAACCAATAGCGCCATCTTCTGAAGTGCCTAATGCGTTACCGGCATGCATATCATCAATGTCGTTATAGCCAAAAGCCACATCGATCTTACCGCTATAATCTGTATTCTCGCCACAACGGTTACATTCATAATTACTGGTTTTTACATGACTAGTATTAGCATTACTCACCCCAAAATTCGCTGCGAAACTGTGTCCAGATACCGCCACTAATATCGATACAGTAATAAGATTGATTTTAAATGACATAATCTTGCTCTCCATTAGCGTTGCAGCAAGCTGCCTGAGGGATGATTTGAACCATGTATTTGACTGTGGCAATTCAAACAACTTTTACCGCCGCCAAAAGCATCAATACCTGACTCAGCGACTACTCGACTAGCGTGTCCATCATTGGCATGACATTGCTGACACAATTGCGGAGCGCGTTGCTTAACGAGAGATTCATTGACACTGCCATGAGGGTTATGACAAGTGACACAATTTTCTGTTACTGGTGCATGTTCCCATAAGAAAGGCCCACGTTTTTCAGCATGACAGCTATAACAAGTATCATTAACTGTGGGGTTAACTAACGCATTTTCACTCATTGAACCATGAGCTGAGTGGCAATCAACACATGTCATGCTGTTCCACTTTAACGGGTGTGAAGAGCGCTTATTCATGTCGCCTTTTTGGCTGGTATGGCAGCTAACACAAGTGTCATTAACTGTGAGCTTATCCATAACAGGATCTTTGGCTGCATGGATTTTGTGACAATCTACACAGGCAACTTCTTCAAGATTATGGGTACTGTTGTGCCAGCTCATCTGCTGTGCATCGTTATGACACCCTTCACAAACACTGTTTTGAGAACTTACCGGCAACTTACTTTTTGCACCAAAAGCAATCATCGGCTCCTTACCACCTCGATTATGATTGCCTTGTGGACCATGACATGCTTCACATTGCAAGCCTGCCATCGGAGATGCGTCTGAAATGACTTTGCCGTGCGTACCCTTAAATAAGTCCATCACCTGTTCATTTTTCTTATGACACATAAGGCAAGAATCTGCCCCTTTAGGAGAATAATTTCCGTCAGTAAATTTTTGTTGCAGTGTAGTGTCTAATTGTTCTGCGGTTAAATCGTCCCACGGTAATGCAAGAGCACTTTGCATTACTAAGAGTCCACAACCAATGAGCATGGCAAGTTGATAGAGAGATCTCATTGTTAAATACCTCCTTAAATCTGAATTTTTTACTTTCATGTCACTACCTGTGAAATAATTACTTTTTAACGTCAGTTACTATGTTTGTTCTAGAAAATATAATCGAAAGCTTATTTGTTGTTATCAAGGTTTAAACCAAACAACACTAACTGGCTGGCCCCTACTTAACATTCCGTTATCATCTGCGAACTTCTTGAGCTAATTTAATCAAACCATCCGCCTAAATACCTACATATAGGTATAAACAATCGTAAGTAACATGTGATTGACTTAACAGAAAATAAAACTAATTTAAATTACCAACATTCATCACAACTTAAAAAAAGATGTGAGAAATATCGCATAATATAAATATGCATAGAATTGAAACTAGTTAATTTATATTTCGGTTTATACTGTCAGATATTCGATTAGTAAATCATGTAATGAAAATTAAACGTTAAGGTATGTTGGTATGGCTCTAGTTATGTCTTTAAGTTCTGAAATGAAAGGGAAATCTACTATATTCTTTCCAGATGCAGTTAAACCCGACATAATGAGTTTTATTAAAGAAAATGGCGAGAAAAAAACCTTAAGTAAAGGTGAGCTAATACCTAAAAGTATTTTGCTTAATAATTTTATTTATTTAAACACCGGACTATTATTTTATATAAAAAGAACAAACAACTATACCAAACCTAAATTTGTTAATGTCATCATCCCGAATAGACTAACTGATTATCATTTACTATTAGAAAACAATTGTACTTGTTGTAAAAGTATTAAAGTAGCTCGAGATAGTGAGATAATAGTTGTCGATAAATCTTTGATTAAAAACTTAATAAAGAATGACATTGAGCTCTTTACACGTTTTATGTTTGATGCCAACTATTTTACCGAAAGACAAACCGCATTGGCTATTTTCTTATTAACATCGTCACCTGAAGATAAACTCATTAAGTTTCTATTCGATATTTTGGTCGCTTTTAAGACAGAGTTTTCATCAATGTGGCTTACTATTGATATTAAACTAACACGAGAAGAGATTGCTGACATACTGCATATTAGCGTCATAAAGCTAGACTTGATGCTGGGGAGCCTAAAGAAAAAAGGCATGCTAGCCAAAGAAAAAGGAATGTTTAGTATTAATACAGCATTATTTAATGAACTTTCTCCTTGTCCTTTAGGTAGAGAAGACGCCCAAGGATGCAAATCGAATAACATGCTAAAATTTAAAACAAAGAATATGATTGAAATCAATAATCAATAGCGAGACGCTAGAATTCAGTGATTCGAAACGTCGAGTGCAGCGTTAACACAAAAGTTTCGACTAGAAACACATTAACAAGACCTGCACTCAGTCGCCGCTATATATTAACTAAACTACATAATGTTCAGCTTTAATGTCCCTTCAACCGCCTGCTTAATGCACTTTGACTAATACCCAGTATTTGCGCTGCTGCGGTTTGGTTATTGGCAGTGCGGCTCATGGCTTCGTCCATTAATGCTTGGTTCATCTGCGCTATGGTGGGCAGTTGTTTGGGAAAAATAATGCGATCTTGCGGCGCTGCCGTTAATGACTTGTGTTCATTAATCGCTTCCATAAAAGCAGAGGTATTAAGCGCTATGCCATCACTTCTGCTCACAGCATCAAAAACCATGCCTTTGAGTTCATGAAGGTTACCAGGAAAATCATAACTGGCGAGCTTGGGCGCTAAATCGGGAGGCTGAATAGGCGCAGGTAGATTCATTTCAGCGGCAGCAAGAGCGATGAAATGATTGATTAACATAGCAATGTCTAACTGCCGTTCTGCTAACGGTGGTAATTTAATTTTATGAGCCCGTAAGCGGTAGAGTAAATCGCTTCTAAGCTCACCTGCTTGGTGTAGTTTGAGTAAGTCATCTTGAGTCGATACCACAAACTTACATTTAACCGGATAAGCGGTGTCGCTGCCTAAAGGGTAATATTGTTTAGTTTCTAACAGCGCTAATAGCTTAACTTGTGCATCCAGAGGCAACGCGCCTATTTCATTCAAATACAGCACCCCACTTCCTACTTGATGCAATAGGCCTGCAACCGCTTCAAGCTCGCCATTATGGTGATGATACAGCTGGCCATTCATTTTTTGCTCAAAGGACTCGCTACTAATACCGGCAAGATTAATGCTAATAAAAGGTTCATTCGGGTTATAAAGCGCATGGCAAGATTTGGCGAACTCGCTTTTGCCAGTGCCGCTTTCACCATAAATTAGCAAGGGTTCAGGGCTACAAGATACGGCTTCAAGATAACGAAATTGATCTAATAACTGTGGCTCGCAAGTTAAAATATTATTGAACGCTTGCGGGTTATCTAAAGTACGACTTAAGAATTTTTCTTTGATATACAGGTAGTTTCTTTCAAGCCCAACCACTTCTAGCGCTCGGCGTACCGTACGCGCGAGATTATCGACATTGTCTGTTTTGATGAAGTAGTCATAAGCGCCATTTTTAATACAGCGCACTGCAGTATCAACCTCATTCACCCCAGTCACAATAATCACCCTGGTATTGGGAAAGTCACTGCGGATCATCGCTAATAGCTCTTCGCCAGAGTGAAATGGCATAGTAAGATCGACCAGTACTAGCGCATAATCACCCACTTGTAAGCGGCTGTGTACTTGACGGCTGTCTAGACAAGTATCTATGTCAGCCTCAGGAACGAGACGGTTAAGGGTTATCGCGAGTGTGCGTAACCAGGCGGCTTCGTCGTCGATTAACAGAATATTTCTGGCCAGTTTCATGTGTGTTGTTCCAATGCAAAAATCAGACTAATTTGCGCGCCTTTACCTAAACTCGACTGCATCTGCATTTCGCCTTGATGCTCTTTAATTATTTTGCTGCATACCGATAAACCCAAACCACTACCGCCTTCGTTGCGACGGGTGGTAAAAAAGGGCTCGGTAATACGTTTGAGCGTGGCGCTACTCATGCCGCAACCGTTATCGATAATGCTCAATATTGCCGTATTGCCAGCAATGCGAGTTTCTATAATAATCTCGCCATGTTGTTCAGTGCAGGCATGACAAGCATTTTGAATAAGGTTGATTAATACCTGATGTAACTGTTGCGCATCGCCCTTAATTATAGGGCTAGGTTGACATAACCTCATGCTGATCTGATGGACCTTGGTTTGATTAGCGGTAAGACGCTGGGCAACTTGAACCACGTCATTTAGGCATACTCGAGCATATTGATCGGCAATATGCGGCATGGCATAACGTTTTAAGTCATTAACAATTCGGCTGATACGTTTGGCGCCCTCTTCAATAGAGCCGCAACTGTACTGAAGCTCTTCGATGGCTACATTTGGGGGTAATCCTGCAATAAGCCAAAAAGGATTTTGTTGCTGATAGTGCCTTGCTGCTGGGGTTAAGTCTTTTAAGGCCGCGGTAAATAATGATACCGCATGCACAATCAGGCCGGTTGGATTATTGATTTCATGAGCAATTCCCGCAGACAACTCCCCTAGTGACGCTAAGCGGCTAACTTCTTCATTTGCTTGCCTCAATCTATGCTGCTCAGTGGTTTCCTCAAGTAGAATCACCACTTGTTTTTCTGCAATAGGATGGATTTGTAATTGCCAAAACTGCTGTTGATAGCGCATTTCTGCAATCAAGGGGGTTTGGCTAGAGAGTACCTCGAGCACCGCCGTTTTAAGAACAAATGCATGGTTGTCGATATAGTAAAATGCTGCTGAATCTAACAAATGAATATTGTTATCGTTACTCCATAAATGCTGCAAGTCTTGGTTTACTATGGTTACGCCATTGGGGATGCCATCGAGAACAGATTGGAACTGTTTAGATAATTCAGATATCTCAGCTTCAATGCGCCTGCGCTGAATGAGTTCGGCATCAAGGGCTTTAGTATGACGGCGTAAACTAGCGCTTATCAATCCGGTGAAAATCATCCCGATAGCAGAAATAATCGCCACTAAAATGGCTAGAGCAAACATGCGCTTTTCAGAAGAGGTTAAATCCACTTTTTCACGCCCGGTACCAAACCATTTATTAACCAGTCGGTCGTATTCGCCTGATAATTTTAACTGCCTAAGCGCTTCATTAATTTGATACATGAGTTCAGTTTTCGACTCATTAGCGACAAAATTAAACGCGCCATAAATGAGGGCATCACTCGAACTGCGCACCGATGGATACAACGGAAGTAAACGCCGCGCAACAAAGCTTTCAGCAATCACCACGTCGACTTGATTTTTAATCAGTAATTGAAAACCGGTTTCATACAAATCAACATCCACGCGGTCGAAATTTTGCAAATGGTCAGATAAAAAAACATCAACAAAAGCGCCTTTTTTAATGGCCACCCGCTTACCAATTAAATCTGCCCAACTGTTAATTAACCCCTTACCCTGCAAAGTATAAGCTTTAGCGTGGGTGGCATAGATAGGATCAGATTGAGCTAACTTGCGATCCATGTTCACCGGGCTCACCACCACAATCACGTCAATATCACTGTTAGGGTTATACACATCTTGAACTAATTGCTGAAAACTCTTACGCCGCACAAGAATGCGCTTGTTAGTAAGCTGACCAATTCTATCCATCAACTCAATGTTAAATCCTTGATCCACTCCGTTATTACGCCACTCTAATGGCGCTGTTTTTGAATGCACACCTAGCACAATGCTGTCTTGCGCGAATGCAGGAAAAGTGAGGGTAATAAGTAATAGTAATAGGATCTTCATACTGCGATGTTAACTATTTCGCTCATTTGAAACTGTGCCGCATTCCGCGAATTAGTAAATCATTATGTACCTTTTACCTAAATATTAATTCGATGTGATCTAGCGCCACATAAGCTATGCAAAAGTGCATACACGCCCTTATAGCTATGCATCTTTGCATAGCACCTTTTCATGCTTGTGATTGAGTTGTCATTTCTGTCACTGCTGGTGTTTATCTTATTGCTGGTTTTAGTGGCATGGATAAAGATTAAGGTAAGCAGAAGTAACCGCTGAACAACTTAACACCTAATTTTAGACCGAACTTTTAAAGTGAAGTGATCTCACTTCAGCCACACTAAAACAATAACTGGCTTTTATACCTAATCAACTAAGCATCATTAGGTTTAGAAGGAGGAGCAAAAATGAAAAAAATGAAACTTGCAGTCTGCCTTGCCACGCTAATGGGCACAGCAGGCCTAATGGGCAACGCTGTTGCGGCTGATAACTTAGCTGAATTCCATGAGCAAAACCAAGAGTGTGATAGCTGTCATACTCCAGATGGCGAGCTATCAAACGACAGCTTAACCTATGAAAATGCCCAATGTGTTTCTTGCCATGGCACTTTAGCTGAAGTGGCTGAAACCACAAAACATGAACATTACAATGCCCATGCTTCACATTTTCCCGGTGAAGTGGCTTGTACCTCATGTCACAGCGCGCACGAAAAATCGATGGTGTACTGTGATTCTTGCCACAGCTTCGATTTCAATATGCCATATGCTAAAAAATGGAAACGTGACGAACCCACTATTGCTGAACTGGCCAAAGATAAAACAGAACGTCAGGCTGCTCTTGCTAGTGCACCTCACGATACGGTTGATGTAGTGGTTGTCGGTTCTGGTGGCGCAGGTTTCTCTGCGGCAATATCGGCAACAGATAATGGTGCGAAAGTCATTCTGATTGAAAAAGAGCCTGTTATCGGCGGTAACGCTAAATTGGCTGCAGGTGGTATGAACGCTGCTTGGACTGATCAACAAAAAGCCAAAGAAATTAAAGATAGCCCTGAGCTAATGTTCAAAGACACCATGAAAGGCGGCCGTGATATAAACGATCCAGCATTAGTTGAAGTCTTAAGCTCACACTCTAAAGGCTCAGTTGATTGGATGACCAAAATGGGCGCCGATTTAACCGATGTTGGCATGATGGGTGGTGCATCGGTTAAGCGTGCACACCGTCCAACTGGTGGCGCAGGTGTGGGTGCTCATGTTGTTCAAGTGCTTTATGATAATGCCGTAAAACGCAATATCGACTTACGCATGAACACTCGTGGCATTGAAGTACTTAAAGATGACAGCGGCAAAGTGAAAGGTATTCTGGTTAAGGGAATGTATAAAGGTTACTACTGGGTGAAAGCCGATGCAGTCATCTTAGCAACGGGTGGTTTTGCTAAAAATAACGAACGTGTCGCTAAGCTTGATCCTTCATTAAAAGGCTTTATCTCTACTAACCAACCTGGTGCTGTAGGTGATGGTCTGGATGTGGCTGAAAATGCCGGTGGCGCTTTGAAAGACATGGAATACATCCAAGCTCATCCAACACTATCAGTAAAAGGTGGCGTAATGGTCACTGAAGCGGTACGTGGTAATGGTGCGATTTTGGTTAACCGTGAAGGTAAGCGTTTCGTCAACGAAATTACCACTCGTGATAAAGCCTCTGCGGCAATCTTAGCGCAAACGGGTAAATCAGCTTATTTGATTTTTGATGACTCTGTACGTAAATCACTGTCTAAAATCGATAAGTATATTGGTTTAGGTGTTGCACCATCGGCAGACAGCTTAGTGAAATTAGGCAAGATGGAAGGTATTGACGGTAAAGCGTTAACCGAAACAGTTGCACGTTATAATAGCTTAGTGAGCAGCGGTAAAGACACTGATTTTGAGCGTCCAAATCTACCTCGTGCACTAAACGAAGGTAACTACTATGCAATCGAAGTGACACCTGGGGTTCACCACACTATGGGTGGCGTGATGATCGACACTAAAACTGAAGTCATGAATGCTCAGAAACAGGTTATACCTGGCTTGTATGGCGCTGGTGAAGTCACTGGTGGTGTTCATGGTGCTAACCGCTTAGGTGGCAATGCAATTTCAGGCATCATCACCTTCGGTCGCTTAGCAGGTGAAGAAGCGGCAAAATATTCTAAAAAGAACTAATCGATTTAGAATTAACTGACTCGCTAGTATCAGTAAGCCACAGTTCATTACTGTGGCTTTTTTTATGCGTCAAGATCACCAAACCTGACCAATTAACGCGTCAATAGCGGGCCTGTTGCAAGTCTTCTCATGTAAAAAATAACGCAGTTAGCAAGGCAAAGGGCTGTTTGCGAGATATTTGTTATCCCGAGTTCAGATTAATTAATGCATAATCGATGGCACAGTAAATTTTGCATTAACTCACTAGCTAATATACAACGCTAACTTACAAAGCTATCAAAGGATAATAATGAAACAGTCTATAGTTCACATCGCGCTAGTGGTGAATGATTACGATGAAGCCATCGATTTTTATGTCAATAAATTGAAGTTTGAATTGATTGAAGACACCTATCAAGCAGAACAAGACAAACGCTGGGTTGTAGTCGCACCTCCGGGTTCAAACGGGGTATCTTTGCTGTTAGCGCGGGCATCCAAACCAGAGCAACATGATTTTATTGGTAACCAAGCTGGCGGACGGGTATTTCTTTTTTTGAATACCGATGACTTTTGGCGCGACTATAACCGCATGCAACTTGATGGGATTAAGTTTGTGCGCCCGCCTCAAGAGCAAGACTATGGCACTGTGGCGGTATTTGAAGATCTTTATGGCAATCTTTGGGATTTACTGCAGTTAAATGATAAACATCCGAAATAGATAATTAATCCATTCATAATTCCAGCAAAATTATAACGACACACTTGAGTCCTACACCGAGGGAATCAGCGTCGTTCACTTTATGCTGACAACCTAAACCACATATTGTTCAAGCTAACTGACATAAAAAAGCCAGTTGGATATTCCAACTGGCTTAACAAAACGTCACTCTATTTTAGAGCTAGTCTATATGCTGTAACCCAATTACAAAGCAAATTTATAGTAGACGTAAAAACGAGTGTCAGTTAGGTCATCGCCTGTAGAGTAATTAACAATGGCATGACGTGCGCGTACACTTAGACCATTTACAAACTGTGAAAGATCATAAGTAACAGACAAGTCGGTTTCATCAATGTCTTTGCTTGAATCACCATCTATTTGATAACTAGCCCAGTTAAGATATGTGCTCACACCACTGAGAGCTGAGTCAGGTGCAAAGTTGTATGCTAACTGAGCACCGTAACCTTCTTCATTAGCACGCGAAGACTGAACCACCTGCTGAATGATCACTTTTTCATCACCAAATGGGGCAACAACATCGCCATCACCGGTTTTTGCGTACTTAATCGTGGCATCAAACCCACTCCATTTCATCCCTAAATGGAACCCAGCCTGGTAAGTATCAAACTGTGCAGCGCTCTGATCTAGCTTACCTGTAGAGTCTTGTTTTAAATAAGACGGAATGAAGTACCAGTTGGCAGCGCCCATTTTACCGCTCATGTCCAATTTAACATGATACTGATTGTAAACGTCTTCCATGGAGTAGTACCACAGACTGGTTTTGGCTTTGACCGCATTCAACGGCAGATTGTAATCCAAACCTAAGGCGTAAATAGGATTGTCTTCAACATCGATGAAAACGCCCTTACGTGCAAATTCACCCCGGATACCATCAGCCACACTAGCAAACTCTTCGTTGGTCCAGCCCATGTAATCAGTGATATACAGCGCTGACACGCCCAAGTTCTCAATTGAGGTATTCTTAATACTGGCACCGCGATAGGTGAACGGGATTGCTCTTAATGGGAACGGGTTCATCATGGGAGTACGTAACTCTTGCGCACCAACCACTATTTTAGTGTCGTACCAGTTGCCGCTAACAAAGTACTCTTGCAAACGGTTAACAGATGTACGTTCAACCTTAGAGCCAGGCGCTCCACCACCAACAAGGCCATACAGACCATCATCGTTTGCATCCCAAATTGGGTTAGCTGAAGCAAATGAACTGCCAAAGCTTATACCGTTAGCTTCTCCGGATCGCAGGTAGAAAAGACCACCGAATGATGTATCACGTCGATCAGTACTATCGCCATCAAAGTTACGTTGGAAGTCAAATAATTGAAATTGACCATTTACACTGCCGTCATTAAATAAATTGGCCATTGGCTCGGCCGCAAAGGCTGGGCTTGCTGCTAGGCATGCCACAACCAAAGGTAGTAGTTTTGTTTTCATCATCATTTTTCTCATCCTAATTATTGTTAAGTTTTCTTATGGTCGAGATATTAAGGTGCCAAATGGCCGACTTATGGCACAACAAAGTCAAAACGAAGGTGGCAACTGCCACAGTAGTTCTCTGACTTTTGGTGTACGCTGTGACATTTAAGGCAGTCAGTTTCAGTGCCAAAATGACGATTTTCATGTGGATTTGTAGGTTTCACATTCTTGGTTTTGGCTGCTAGCTTTTGGGTGTTATGACATGTCACGCATTTAGACATAGTCACAGGTTCACGAATTTCAGCTTTACCGTGGCAGCTAGCACATTTGAGTCCTTTAGCCGCATGAGTTTGATCCAATAAGGTGTTATTGTTTGCCATTGCACCGCTTGCGAAAAAGCTCAATGCAAGACAAAGCATGATGTTGCGCAGTGTTAATTTCTTCATTGTGTTATTCCATTATTCATTGGGAAGGTTGCCAAGTGTCAGGCATCCATTTAACTGGGTGTTCGTTTTATAGCTTGGCCACATACCTACCTGCTAAGTAGCCAAACGTATAACAACGTCCTAGTGACAATCCGAATACAGTCAGTGGGTAATCAACGCCACCATAGAAGCCACCACCTAAGTTACCGATAACGAATAAGCCGCCAATTTTGTTGCCATCAGCATCAAGCGCTTGATGATTTTTATCGACTAGCATTCCTGAACAAAGGGTTGAGATACGCATGCGGCGGTGAATGCCATAGAAAGGGGCTTTAACAACAGGAAGCATTTTTGATGAAGGCTTACCAAAATCGTCATCTTTACCGGTTTTGCAAAGCTCGTTATAGCGCTTAACATTGGCAACGAAGGTTTTAGGGTCACATTCCAGTTTTACTGCAAGCTCTTCCAAGGTATTGGCTGAGTAGGTATTTGTCTGAGATGCAAACACGCCGACCTTAGGCGCTGGATCTTCAGGCATATAGATTTTCATTTCTTCAGGTGAGTACAGTTTTCCAGGCCAGTTAGCAGCTTGGTCCATGTAGTTAGAATCAAAGACTTGAGAGTAGTTACCCGCATTTTCTGCATCACGTAGGTAGTTATTCATCAATGACATTTCAACCGTTTCATTGACGAAACGATTACCTTTGCGGTTAACAGCAAGGAATGGCATATCACACATTGAAGCTGGACCGGCGTCAAAATCGTGCAACATTTTGGTATGACCGATAGGTTCGATTACGCCACCGGCCCAGTAAGCCATAGAGAAACCATCGCCAGTACGATCCATTTGCTTGCGTTCAAAATGCTTCAAATCAGGAATGAAGAAGTTACACATTGCTTCGTTATTCTGATAATCACCAGACGACAAAATCACACCTTTTTTAGCAAGGTATTTGTGGTATTTGCCATCACGGTCTTTGGCAATAACACCAATAACTTTGCCAGATTCATCTTGGATTAGTTGTTGTGCAGGCATGTTGAAGAAGAATTTAACACCCGCTTTTTCAGCTACTTTAGCTAAATCACGCATGCCGTCACCTGTGGTATATGGCTTAGGGCCACAAAATGAGGTCACAAAATTGAGCTTATGTTCAGTGACACCACGGATACCATGTTGCACTTTAGTGCCTTGGTCTACGATTTGCGCGCCACCTTTTTTAGCACGATCGATAACCCAAGAAACTGCCTCACCAGAGTTATACGCCCATTCTCTAACAAGTTCAGGGTGACAACGATGAGCACTGTCGCTCATTAAACGGCTAACCATGGCTTCGACACCAGCCTTATCGCTGTTGGCCAAATCAATACCAGAACCTGTGTTACCTTGAGAAACGACAATCGCTTGTTTTTGTAATACCGCAACTTTAGCGCCATTCTCCGCCGCTGATAGTGCTGCAGGAACACCTGAAGCACCCGCACCAACCACAACCACGTCGAACGTTTGTGTCGATACGATCAGTCTGTCAGAAATCGGTTTCGGCTTAGGCATAAACTCTAACGTTGCGCCGCCATCTGAACTTTTAGCTGCGTTTTGGCAGGCGTCATCTGTTGCAGCAGAAGCCATTCCGCCACTTAGGCCGGTAAATGCAACTGCGCCAGTACCTACTGCAGCACGAGTTAAAAAGCTACGTCGTGAAATACCATTTTGCAGGACATTCGCGGTGTATTGATCGATTGCTTCCGGCTTCTTTGAATCATTTACTCATTGTCATACTCCTTTTGCCCTCACTGTCACAATGGGTCCAACAGCATTAACTGCGATATTGAACCCGCTCATAACCGTACAGAGCTACTGTGTTCTACTTGCATCAAAAGTAGGGTTCGCTCAGAAAGTGGGGAAAAGTCTTAATATGATAATAGTTAATGTTAACCCCAAACTTGATACGTTAAATGTATGACATATTATATTACCCATAAAGGGATAGTTATTGCATCTTTGGAGTAGCTCTCAAAAAAAAGTGATTTTGTGACTTTCTAACAACAAAAATATAATAGGCATTACCGATGAGAGAAATTCAACAGATGAATATCAACAGAAAGCAAATAATCGAATTTGAGTCATATACTTACAAGCAGTTTTGACGCATAAATAAGAGCGGGAAAACAAGGATATTTCATCAGCATAACTATTAAGCATATGTATGAGCATGATAGAATATAAACCAGAACAAATTTAGGACACTGAACTTGGTTAACTTTACCTCCGTCAAACACATGAAAGCTTCCGATGAAATAGGAAACCAACTAAAGAATGCTATTTTTGAAGGTAAGTATTTAGCTGGTGATAAACTACCATCCGAACGAGAACTCATTGAATTGTTTCAAATAAGTCGCACTGTAGTGCGAGAAGCAATCAAAGGACTTGAAGCGAGTGGCCTTGTAGAAATTAAACAAGGTGCGATGGGTGGCGCTTTCGTAAAACTGATGACATTTGAACGACTGACTAATGTGTGTCAGGAATTGTTCCTCATGGAAAAAATGTCATTCGCCGAAGTCTGCGAGGCAAGATTACAAATTGAGCCTATGGTGGCTAAATTAGCAGCGCAAAATTGCACCCCTGAACTGGCAGAAAAATTACGTGAGGCCTCTCGCTGTGAAGAACACATATTAGACTATTCTGATACCGTTTATTCACGCCAGAAAGTGCATTATATTTTAGCTGATATGTCAGGAAATCGTTTTCTCGCGGCTATCGTCAAATCTCTGTTGCAAGTTATCAGTAATGCAACTTCAAAATTTGAACCTAGCCATGACAAAGTCCATCCAGTAGGCCTGCATGATGCAATTATTGCAGCGGTTATCGCACAAGACGGTCAACAAGCTGAGGCAGAAATGCGCACACACTTACAAGCATTTACCCTAAGGCTCAACGCTGTAGAAAAAGATTATAGAGACACTGAAAAATAAGCATTATTATACTGTACAGTCTTGATTATACGCAGGTTCATGTTTATTCATGAGCCTGTTTTTATACCCATAGTAAAACAAAGCTCAACAAGATTTGCAGCCTCTGTACAAAACACCTCAGCCAACCCAAATGACATTATCACATTGCTAGCAAAGTATTTATCTTAGTTAAAAGCTGTTTAAATTTCAGTTTTGTCAAACCAACTGCGATCTATTTCCCAACAATGTAGAAACTGAGACCCATTAGTCATTAAATTCTTATCAGTATTTACCCTGAAAATCATATGTTATACGTTTAACATATTACCATTCAGGTATAGACAATGAGGATTAATATGAAAACGGAAAATCTATGGATTCCCTTAGCTTTAGCACCTTTGTGTATTGCTCTTTACGGCTGCAATAGTGACTCATCTTCGGAAGGCATTCCACAACTTGAGGCCGCCATACCTGCAAGTATCACCAGTTGTGCCACACTCGCAACTGAGTTCAATTATGCCGACACTACAATTATCAGTGCAGAACTTATCCCCGCGGGTGATGTGGAATATGACGCAGGCGAAATTTACCCGTCTCCTTCACATTGTTTAATCACAGGGAAAATGAACGAAAGAACTGGCATAGGGATGGATGGTGATGCCGAGTACGCTATTGGTTTTGAAATGCGTTTACCGTCAGACTGGAATGGCCGTTTTTATTACCAAGCCAATGGCGGCTTAGATGGTAAAGTGCAAAAAGCCGTTGGTCGTTTCCTTACATCTGCAAGCAAGGATTCTGGTGCGCTAAACAAAGGCTTTGCAGTCATCAGTTCCGACACCGGACACGCATCAGCAACACCCATGTTTGGGCTAGATCCTCAGGCACGCTTAGATTATGGCTACAATGCGGTTGCCGAACTCACGCCAATGGCTAAATCTTTAATTGAAACCGCGTATGGTAAACAGCCTGATCGTTCTTACTTTGGAGGTTGCTCAAATGGTGGACGCCATACCATGGTTGCCGCAACACGCTATGCCGATTTATATGATGGTTTCTTAGTGGGTAACCCAGGGTTCAACTTACCCAAAGCAGCTGTTTCACAGCTTTATGGTATTCAGCAATATTCAAGCCTAGTAGATATTGACGTCGAAAATGTGCTCGCATCTTTACAAAATGGCTTCACCCAAGAAGAGTTTGCACTCGTTGCAAGTAAAGTCGCACAGCAATGTGATGCATTAGATGGTGCAAGCGACGGAATGGTACAAGATACTTATGGTTGCCAAGATGCATTTGATTTAGATCGAGATGTGCCAACCTGTCCAGCTGACCGAGATGGCACATGTTTAACTGCTGCGCAGAAGTCTGTAATGACAAACATTATGTCTGGGCCACGTAATAGCAATACAGATGCGGCCATTTATTCAGACTTCCCCTATGATGCAGGCATGGGCACCAATGATTATTATAACTGGGAATTTTTCATGGCGATGATGAGAGATCCAGGCGCTGTGGCATTTATATTCTCAACCGCACCAACCCCTTATAATGGTTCAACGGAACTCGGTGCATATGAATTTGTGATGCCTTTTGATATGGATACCGATGTTGAGCGTATTTATGCGATTGATGATACTTACACCCAGTCAGGAATGACATTCATGACACCACCAAATCCAACTGATCTAACTGTATTGAGAGATCGAGGCGCTAAGATAATGGTCGTTCATGGTACTTCTGACGCAGTATTTTCACCTAACGATACAGTTAACTGGTACAAAGGCTTGCAAAACGTCAATGAAAATCAAGCCGACGAGTTTGCTCGCTTATATTTAGTCCCTGGTATGAACCATTGCGGTAAGGGGTTAGCTACAGACCGCTTTGATATGCTTGACTCTCTCGTTGCATGGGTAGAACAAGGGCAAGCACCTGAGAGCATAAATGCTTCTGTTCGTTCTGAAAATACTGAGTTACCCGCTAACTGGTCTAAAACACGGACAAGACCATTATGCCCTTTCCCACAAGTGGCAACCTATAGCGGTACAGGTAACATGGAAGATGCAGTTAACTTTATCTGCGTGACTCCTGAGCAATAGAAACAATAAGCAACATAATGACGCACTAGATTGTGGAACAAGATATCCATCACTGTAACGCATTTGGGCACCTCTTTATTTAATAGCTAACAAGTAAAAGGAGCATTCTATGCTCCTTTTACTTGTTAAAACCTGCGACTTAATTTATTCAGCAAACCGCAGGCTAAATTCTTGAATGCGTTGTGCATTGACACCGCGATCGCCGATTCCAACCCGCGATACACTGCGTAAATCAATACGGCTACCCTGCTCTAATACAGACACGACCACAACAATATCGTCTGCGAAGTTAAAAAATGGGGTTCTTGAGGTACTTTCAAAACGACGTGCCTTTGGGTCTTGAGCGACAATAGTCCAACCCATTGACTCCGCAACCATAAGTGCCTTTTGATAAGCCGCATCAGCGGTTAAGTCTGACACTATAGGGTTAATATTAGGAAAAGCTTGCAGTTGCTGCGCAGCGATTTCGGGTCCACCATAAACTAAGCTGTTTTTAGCGCCTTCACGGCTGTCAGTTAAAAATTCAAATTGCGGTGGCGATTGGGTATTAGTGGTTATATCGTGAATAGGTGGGTATTTAACTGGCTCAATAACCAATGCCACAATACTCGGCGCCAATATGCCTAATCCAAGCACTAATGCTATGGTCGAATTGATAAGCCCTCTACCCTTAGCACGACTGTTTTGCTTAATGGTAAAGCTGGTAATTAATGCAACTAACCCAATCACGACGACAACATATCCCAGCAAGTTATTGTAATTACGGCTGGCCATGAAGCCGACTATGGGATCCCATAATCCTATTGTCGATCCAAATACCATTAATACGGCAAGTGCTACTGCAACCAATGCCACCACTAACGCAATATTACTTAAACTGCTTTTTTGCATCACATTCATCCTTTAGGTAATCCTAATTTATCTCACTCAACTTACATTGACCTGAATTTGTGCTAATAAATTTCTCAAACAACAAAAAAATATTCTGACTCAATAAGATAAGCTCGAACCGTTTACTGACTTAACCAGTGTTGTTTCGCTTTACTCACCCGTATTAGGATCAAGCGCTAAACGACGCATGGTACGAATTAAATTACTTCTATCTAGCTTTAAGGACCTTGCAACTGCAGCTAAGTTACCTCGCTCAGTCACGAATACTGTTTGTATGACTTGCCGCTGATACTCATCGGTGGCATCACGCAGTCCTTGGGTTATCACTTGGGATAACCTAGCCGTTGAATCATTGGTGGATTGATTCTCCATCGCGGTTTGCTGTGGTGCTTCAGAATGACTCGCCATAAACTCTGACCCCAGATGCACAGGGCTAATACTAATAATACTAGCATGACGACCTTGTTCACTAATGGCCCTTAAGGCAGCGCGACTAAGCAAGTGCTCTAACTCACGCACATTGCCAGGCCAATGATATTGGGCTAATTGATTAATCGCGCTTTGTTGCAACCTCAGTTTCGCGACCCCAAGTTGATGTTGGCTTTTTTCTAAAAAATAGCCTGCCAATAAAATAACGTCTTTACCGCGATCTCGTAATGCTGGCACAGGCAGTGGATAAACACTTAAACGATGATACAAGTCAGCTCTAAACCTACCTTCTTTAACTTCTAGCTGCAAATTACGATTAGTTGCAGCAATAATTCTGACATCCACCACAATAATATTGTCGCTACCAACACGCTGAATTTCACCATTTTGCAATGCACGCAATAACTTAGCTTGTACCGCTAACGGTAATTCACCCACTTCATCTAAAAATAATGTGCCGCCATCGGCCAGCTCAAAGCGGCCCCGACGATCGCTTACCGCACCAGAATAGGCACCTTTTACATGACCAAAGAGTTCACTTTCAACGATGCTTTCTGGCAGTGCTGCACAGTTAATTTGTACTAACGGTTGCTCGCTACGACGTGATTGTTGATGAATGCTTTTGGCAACCAACTCTTTACCCACACCAGTTTCCCCGGTAATTAATACCGATAGATCGCTGGCGGCAACAGTATTTATCTCTGACAATAAATCCGTAATTGCGCCACTGTTACCAATAATGCTCGACGGCCCTGCAGTCGCTAACATGCACTGTGCCACTTGATGATTACGTTCAACTTGAATTTCTAACGCTTCAATATGTTCACTGGTACTAATCGCAGCGGCCACAGCAGCAATATAAGCACGGGTTTCGGTTGGATTAAGCGAATCAAAACTACCTGCTTGCATAGCGTCTAAGGTTAAAACGCCCCAGGCTTTACCATCGATATAAATGGTGCTACCCATGCAGTCATGCACGTGCAATTGTTCACTGCCATCATCGACTAAACCGTCATAGGGATCGGGCAGTGTTGAGTCGGCATCGAAGCGGGTAACGTGTGGGTTAGCTAAAATTTGCTGCAAGCGTGGATGGTGGTTAATCGAAAATTGTCGCGCTAACGCTTCTTGCTTTAAGCCCACCACAGCTACAGGCACCAAATGATCCTGTTTAAGCTTCAGTAAGGCTACAACATCGCACGGAATGGCGCGTTGAATCGCTAAAATCAGCCGCAAGTAACGCTCCGATTTTATCAAGTCACGATTTAAGTCTTCTACAATGTCGATAAAGGGAACAATATTCATAATAAGTCAAATAAACCTAATTTAGGTTAATTTGACACACTTACCGATCTAGGTCAATTTAACCTTTATTAAATTTATATGTTTAAAATCAGTGTGATAAATGTTGGCACGTTCTGTGTAATGTCTAGGTATACAAGGTAATTGATTGAAGCTTATCGCTATTTACTCCCCAAAAAGGAATCATGAATGTTAGACACTGCAACTGTTCAAATTATTAAGGCCACTGTCCCCGCGTTACAACTTTACGCCAATGACATTACCAGCCATTTCTATCCATTACTGTTTGCCCAGCATCCTGAAGTATTGCCTTATTTCAATCAAACTAACCAAGCTAAAGGCACTCAACCTAAAGCACTGGCTAACGCTGTGATTGCTTATGGTGCCAATATTGATGAACTAGGTAATTTAAGCGCTGCGGTCAGTAAAATTGTCCAAAAGCATACCGCACTAGGTATATTGCCGCACCAATATGATGCGGTTGGCAGCTGTTTATTACAGGCCATTAAAGCCGTACTCGGCGATGCTGCAACAGACGAAGTGATTGATGCTTGGGCCAAAGCTTACGGTCAGTTAGCCAACATATTAATTGCGGCTGAAGAGTCAATTTATACACAGAACGAACAGAAAACTGGTGGCTGGCGCGGCGATCGTGAGTTTATTTTAATAAAACGTGTAGATGAAAGTTCAGTGATTACCTCATTCTACTTTCAACCATTTGATGATAAAGGTTTGCCAAGCTTTGAAGCCGGTCAATTTCTAACCTTAGTATTTGATGATATCGATGGCGTATCAATGCGTCGTAACTACAGTTTATCTGACGCGGCAGGCAAAGATTACTTAAGAATTAGCGTCAAGCGTGAACCTAATGGTGTGGTATCAAATCACTTACATAACCACATTCAGTTAGGTGATAAAGTCAAATTACGTGCCCCCAGTGGCGATTTTACTTTACGTAAAAATACCAAACCATTAATTTTACTCACCGGCGGTGTGGGCATTACGCCTGCGATTAGTATGCTCAATACTGAAGCTGGTTCAGGCCGCGATATTCGCTTTATTCATGCGGCTCTTAATAGTGATGTCCATGCGTTTAAACACCATGTTGATCAACTTGCCTCAATCCATGATCACATCAAGCCGCTGTATGTTTACAGCCAACCAGAACAATATTGCCAACCTCATGCGACAGGCTTCATTGATGCATCATTGATTGCAGAGCAACTGCCTGCAGACCGCGATGTAGAATTTTACCTACTTGGCCCTACTGGCTTTATGAAAGCAGCATTAGCTATCGCCACCAGCTTAGGTATACCAGAAAACCAAATTCATTATGAATTCTTTGGCCCAACTGAAGCATTAAGCGCTTAATCACCCAATAAACCCGTAAGATAGAAAAAGCCCTGAGTGTTAACTCAGGGCTTTTTAGTTATTGATAAAAAACGATTAAACCTATGGCTGGAGATGTCCTAAAACGGGATATCGTCATCCCAATCTTCATCTTCTCAATGATTAAATACTCTATTAACTTAAATAAACTGGATAGCACACATGGTTAAGTCATCCTGAAATTCTGAAAAACCGCAAAATAGTTTCATTTGCTGTTCAAGATACTCCAGCATAGCTTCGGGTTCATCGGGGGCGGCACTAATGGCTTTTTCTAAGCGATCAAAGCCAAATAGCTCTTTTTGGGCATTTTGAGTTTCGATGACAACATCAGTATAAACAAACAAGATATCACCAACATCCACGCTAACCCTGTAGGTATCCCAATTTTGCTCACGCAATACACCTATCGGTATCCCGCCCTGATCTAGAGCAACCAGTCGATTGGCTTTTTTCAAGTACGCATGCGGATGGCCAGCATTGGCATAAATGAGTTCTTTGTCTTTACAATTATAACGAAGCACTGTGGCGGTTAAAAAACTGCCGCGGGGCTTTTTAGTGAAAAAGTGTTGATTGATATAATTGAGTACTTCTGAAGAGCTACTGGATAAGTTCTTCGGCTCAAAGGTGCGTAAAATCGCATCTATCATTGCTGTCTCTACGGCAGCGGCTGGGCCATGCCCCGATACGTCGGCAATAATCATTCCTATATCACCTTGAATGTCAGGACGACTTTTACCGAGATCGACAATATCTAAATAATCGCCACCAGCGCCTTTCATTGCTTTGTAGGTGTAGGCCATTTTAACGGAGCTTAGTTCAATACCTTTGTCTGGCAACATTAGCTGTTGTAAGCGGGTAATCTCTTCTATCTCATCGCGGATCCATACTTGAGCGGCATTGAGCTGTGAAGATGCTTCAGAGAATTGAAAACTTTTTAGCTGATATAAAAGCTTGAAATACAATGCACTAACATGATGCGACTCTACATTGGCAGGCAAATCGAGCAAAATGATACAGTCAAATAAGCTCGAATCTTTACCAAAAGGCAGTGCCCAAGACGTCTTGCCATCATCATTTAATGGCAATATCTCAATGGTACTGTGCTGTAACGACAATGCTTGAAACTGTTTATACAGGTTAGTGTAATGTTGATCACACAAGGATGAAAAATTACAGCTAATTTGGCCATTTTTCTTAATGAGATAATAATTAAACTCAGTTAACGTGAGCGCCAAGGTGGTTTTAAACCACAAGGTTTCATCAATGATATTATTAGCTAATGCTCTGTCTATACTCAAAGGGAAGACCTTACTTTTGGGCTAATTTAGCAGCAAGGGCTTCATTTAAACCAGAAACACCACTTTTCTTTAAGGTACTTTGATAGTCTTTACTAAAGGTACGGATCATTGATAAACCTTCCGCTACAAAGTCGTAAATTTTCCATTCATCATTGCGCTGATAAAGCTGGTAAGAAACTGGAATGATATTGTCTTTGGTATGTATGTCGGTATCTACCGTTGCATAGACTTTTTTCTTGATGGTCTCGCCAGTGTAAGCAACGGTTTCATTATCATATTTTTCTAACAATACAATATAAGTATCGACTAAAACGCCTTTTAACAACACCATAAATTGACGCTTTTCGCTGTCGCTGGCTTCTCTCCAATACTTACCTAATACGCGTTGCGCAGACGCTTGAATATCCACATGCTTTTCAATCACATCACTGAGCAATTGTTTTTTTTGTTCAACCGACAAAGCACTATCAGAAGCAATACTAATGATATCTGACACACCCAATTTAACCCGATCTGTCGGTCCTTGTGCTGCTAAAGCTACAGACGGCATCACTAACATTATGATTAAAGCTATTATCGATTTCATTATTTATCCTGACTAAACATATATTTACTAACTAATTCTTCGATGCTAATTGATGATTCTGTATCAATAAACTCATCACCATCTTCCATATTGATGTCTGATCCACCGCTGGATATTTTAAGAAACCTGTCACCGATAATCCCAGATGTACGAATAGACGCGACGGAATCATCTGGCACAGTAATGCTGTTGTCTAATGACACTGTAACCACAGATTCATACGCTTTAGGGTCGTACTTAATCGATTTAATTAACCCAACCCTTACACCGGACATTTCAACAAAAGCCCCCTCTTTTAAACCTGAAGAGTTTTCAAATTTAGCGACTAAAGTATATTGACCGCTATTAGAAATAGATGCCCCGCCAATGGTAACAGACATAAATACCAAGGCTCCAATCCCGCACAGCACAAACAGGCCGACGAGAAAATTGACGTAATTGTTTTTCATTGTTACCTCGAGTTATAGCGCTAATGAGCTAACGATGTAGTCACTAAATAGCATAATAATTGCACTCATTACCACTGCCTGAGTGGTGCCATTACTGACGCCTTCAGCGCCCATATTTTTTTGATTCAGGTGTAAGTAAAAGCCGTAATACAAAGGTATCCACATAATAAATAAACCAAATACCAACGACTTTATTTGACCAACCAGCACATCTTTAAAGCTAATCGTATCCAGCACACCTTGAATATATGCACCGGGGTTTTCGCCTTGGATGTGAACGCCAACGATATAACCACCGCTTATCCCAACCAGGTCGAACACTGCCGTTAGAATAGGCACACAAATTAACGCAGCAAGTAAACGTGGCAACATTACATAGCGATAGCTGTTAATCGCCATGCAATCAAGCGCATCAAACTGCTGCTCATTGCGCATAATACCAATTTCAGAGCAGGTAGCAGAGCCTACTCGCGCAATCAGCATCAATGCAGTCATTACCGGGCCCAGTTCTTTAATCAAACTCAAGGCCACTGCCGAACCCAACAAATCCACCGATCCAAAGCGCACTAAGGTGTCGTAAAATTGCAGCGCCACCACCATGCCAGTAAATAATGCTGCGACAATAATGACGATTAAAGACCGATTACCGATAAAGTATATTTGCTTGAGCACTTGTTTAAATGACACCAGCCCAGTAAATAGGCTGCTGACAATGCGCAGTAAAAACATTGTCGCTAGGCCTAAACTGTCGATATTTTTTCGTGTTGCGGCGCCCAGATTACTGATCGCATTAAATAAGGCGGTCATTAAATATTGTCCTTATCTAACAGTCGATTGAAGTAAACCTCGCCATCGTCTCGGTAAGTATTAGGTTGGCGGTTAATCATATTTTGAATACGTTCATCTGGCGAATTTTTAATCTCGTCAACCGTGCCATTTGCCACGACTTCGCCGTTAAACAAAACCACCACACGATCGGCAATTTTAAACACACTTTCAAGCTCATGAGTCACCACCACTATGGTCATGTTCATAGCATCTCTTAAGGTTAAAATAAGCTCATCCAACTCTACTGCGGTAGTCGGATCTAGTCCTGCCGACGGTTCATCAAAAAATAGTAACTTAGGGTCCATGATAACCGCTCTAGCTAAGCCGGCACGCTTTAACATGCCACCCGATAATTCAGAGGGCATCATATGACCAGTGCCGGCCATATTCATGAGTTCAAGCTTCATCCGCACCATAATATCGATAGTTTGGGTGTCTAAAGAAGTATTCTGCTCTAAGGGTAACCTGACATTATCGGCCACAGTCAACGAGCTCAGCAGTGCGCCACCTTGAAAAGCGACACCCATTTTTTGACGTAAATGACGTAATTGTTTACTTTTAGCCGTAAAAATATTCACACCATCAATCATGATAGTGCCAGAAACCGGTGTTTTAAGCCCAAGAATATGATTGAGTAAAGTACTTTTACCTGAGCCAGAACCGCCCATCACCACCAGAATCTCTCCGGGGTTGACCTCTAAATTGACATCCTTAAGTACTTGGGTGTCACCATACTGGGCAAACAAATGCTCTACGGTAATAATAGGCTTAACCATTGTGAGTTACAGCACCTACTGAATCCGCTAAGTTAAACACTGTGTTTAAGCGGGTTAATTGCAATACTTGAAGCGGCGAACCATTAGCACCAACAATATGAAACTCAGTATGGTTTTCTTTGGCCTCATTAAACGCCTCAACTAATGACGCCATTCCTGAGCTATCGATATATTGCAGATGGGTAAAATCGACAATAACGTTATTTTTACTCTTAATTAATTTGATGATGTCGAGTTTAATGCTGCGTGAATTGCTCAGATCGACTTCACCATAAAGCTTAACGACTTGATAATTATTTTGTTGCTCAATTTCAATATTCATTTCATATCACTCAAATTTAACCGTCAATTCTAACCAATTACCTTTACCTTTATGTGGGAGCAATCTTACGGTTTCTGCCACATAATGGATCAAGCAAAGGCCTAGGCCACCCGGTTCACATAAATTATTTTCTGGCGGTATTAATTGTTTATCAGTAATCTGCGAACACACATCTTTAATCACAAATCGCGCGTGTTCATGGTCACTGCTGATCTCTATCTCTAAACAGCCTTTTTTCGACATGTGGTAACCATGGCGAATCACATTGGCGCAAGCCTCATCAACGGCTAATACGATTTCATTAACTTTATCTTCGCGAAAGGGAAAGTCTTGGCAAGCATGTTCCACAAATTGGCGAATATTTTTTAATTCACTTGTACAAGATGAAAACGTTTTGATGTTTGACATGGGCTAGTCCGTATTTTTTATATCAGTTTGATCGCCTATTTTTTTATCTACTGGAGCTTCATCTAATAGCTCATCATCTAATAGTTCGTCATCGAACTCTAGATCAAATTCTTCTGTATCAGCCTCATCTACTTTTCCGTCACTGACTAAGTGCGCATCTCGCTGTAGATAGACATCTTTAACATAGCCATAAGGATCTAATGACTTATCTAAGATAGGTTCATATTGCTGAAATTCAATCCTACTGTCTAACCCTTCAAGAACAAATTTCCCCGCTCTTTGCTCAAATGTCAGAATAGACAAGGGATAGACAAAAATATCAACAAAATCACCGACGGTATTACGTGCCGTGCTGGCCCCATAAACAGGCCACATAATGAATGGTCCATTACCTATCCCCCAAACACCAAAGGTTTGTGCGAATGTTTCTTCTTTTTTAGCCAGTCCCATGTCTGTAGCAGGATCAAAAATACCGACTAAGCCGATTGTTGTGTTGACGACAAAACGTAACACACTACTGCCACTGTCAGTCACTTTCCATTGCAAGAGGTTATTTAATGCGTAAAGCGGTTCACTGAGATTTGATAAAAGGTTAGTCACACCTTGTCGGATAGGCTGAGGAACGTTTTCATAGCCTTGGGCTGCTGGTTTTAACGCATATTTATCCATAACCTGGTAATTAAAATCCCAGCTTTTTCGATTAACCGCTTCGAACGGATCGCCCGGTGTTGAGGTACTAGCACACCCACTTAACAAGAGTAAAGTGCCTATAATCACAACTAATCGCCCCATCAATTCCACTCATAACTCCAGCTTTTAAATTGAAAAAATCTGCTACCTATATTGGTAGTGAGCATTATATTTAGCTCAGCTAATTGTGCTCAAGATTGAAAATATAACATTAAAACCATGCAAACGATAAATACAATTTGATTGATCGTTCAAAAATAATTTATTCGATCATTGAGTTCACAATATGCAACCGCTCATCAATCAAGGCATCAGTAGGCTTACTATCGAGATGGCTTATTGAATTAATGATGACCCATAGCGTATAAGTGCTGCAGATGATTACAAGCCATTATTCACCATATGTTTAATTTTATGGGCTTTGACAAAATGGTCTAATTGATGGGTTTCAATCCACCATGTTGCCGCTTCCATCAATAGTGCCGGATTATCATTTTCATTAGCAAAGAAAGCGTAAAATGACAAACCGACGTTATCGCCTTTCAAGGCCATTTTCTTATCACACACTTCGATGATTTTTGCTCTTAGTTCGGCTCTCATTATGTCCTCTTCACTTAAAATTAACTGACTAAAAATAGCCTATATCTTATTAATATCTGATACACAGATAGTGCTATGTTTAGCACATCGCCTTAGAGTAACCAATACAATAATCAACAGAACTATGCTAAAAAAGTAATCAACGCTAAACAATAAATAAACTGTTAAATCATCGTTATACTTGTCGTCGAAGTATTAATATAACGTTTCATTTAATGAGAGGGTTTACTATTTTAGCTGGAGTGATCATAGAGAACAGTCACGTAACGGAGTAGACTGAATGTCTACATTCTTTAATTTGGACAATGAGACTCGCCATGAAATTCCTTGTTGATACTCACGCTCATACTATAGCGTCGTCTCACGCCTATAGTACCTTATACGATTACCTGTCTGTTGCGAAAACCAAAGGGCTTAAGTTATTCGCCATTACCGATCATGGTCCAGATATGGCTGACGCTCCCCATTTTTGGCACTTTGTGAATATGAAAGTGTTACCTCGAATTGTTGATGGCATTGGTGTACTGCGCGGCATTGAAGCTAATATCAAAAATGAGCATGGCGAAATTGACTTTTTTGGCGATTATTTAAAAGAACTCGATATTGTATTGGCAGGTTTTCATGAACCCGTTTTTCCGCCATCAACCAAAGAGGCTCACACCACGGCGCTAATCAATGCGATTGCAAGCGGTAATGTCGACATCATTACTCATCCTGGCAATCCCGCGTATCCCATCGATATTCAGCGTGTTGCCGCGGCCGCAGCAAAATATAACGTGGCACTAGAGATAAATAACTCCTCTTTTTTAGCCTCTAGAAAAGGCAGTGCACCAAATTGTATTGAAATTGCTAATGCCGTAAAAGAAGCCGGTGGACTGCTGGTTATGGGCTCTGATTCTCATGTCGCGTTTAGCTTAGGCGAGTTTGAAAAAGCTGTTGAGGTCATTGAAACAGTCGCGTTTCCAATTGAACGCTTACTAAACCGAAGCCCTGAAGCGTTGTTGAACTTTCTGACGGCTAGAGGTCATAAGTCACTTGACGAATACTCTGCTTTAATCGACTAGTTGATCCTATCCCAAACGGCACTGTGACAGGCACAGCGATCTTAGTTATCTGACATAAAAAAGGCCTGCAAAAGCAGGCCTTAAAGGTTTAGTTAACACGATAAATCATGTGTCCTAGAACGGGATATCGTCATCCCAACCTTCATCTAAATCTGGGGTGAAATTTTGCTGTGGCTGTGGAGCTGGACGCTGTGCAGGGGCATTTTGTGATTGGAAATTACCCTGTGGTGCCGCTGGCTTTGGTGCGTAAGCTGGTGCAGCTTGTTGTGCTGGCGCAGCCTGTTGCTGATAACCGCCTTGCTGACCGGCATTTGGCTGAGCTTGGTAAGCTGCATTACCTGTGGCAGGTGCTGCTTGATTGTATTGTGCCTGTGGCGGACGAGCTTGAGGAGCCGGTGCAGGACGAGACTGTTGTTGTCCCATGTTTTGTCCCGAGCTTTGACCTTGTCCCTGATATTGACCACCACCGCTGTTATCACCAGAGTTGCGGCTGTCTAACATTTGCATTTCCATGGCGTTAATTTCAGTCTTGTAACGGTCTTGACCGGTAGCCTGATCTTGCCATTTACTGGTTTGCAATTTGCCTTCTAAATAAACTTTAGAGCCTTTTTTTAAGTACTCGCCAGCAATTTCTGCAAGACGGCGATACATCACAATGTTATGCCACTCAGTACGTTCTTGCATTTGACCTTGCTGGTCTTTCCACGACTCACTTGTCGCTATAGTAAAGTTGGCTACGGCGTTGCCGTTTGGCATGTAACGAACCTCAGGATCTTTACCTAAGTTACCTACCAAAATTACTTTATTCACACCACGACTGGCCATCGAAATCTCCTGAGATTTTTATCTGTTTACTTTATCTGAATACTAAGCTGTACGATCAACACGATCTAATTCACAGAGCCTAACACAGCTCGCGCTTCGCTTAAATTGAATTTATCATCGACCTTTAAATAAGCCACTTTATCTTCAAGCACGACTATGGCCTCGACAACACCGATTAGCTGCGACAAACTACTGGCCATATTTTGTGCGTCGGATTTATCTTTTACTGTTGCTTCAAGCGTATAGCTTTTCAATAACACAGGTTTTTGCATGCCTATAGTTAACAATAACCACACGCACATTAGCCCTAATGCGACAAAAAACACCCCAGAAGCGCCAACAAGTTGATAGGCTCCGCCGCCTAACATGCCGCCACAGAATGCACCTAAAAACTGACTGGTTGAATACACGCCCATAGCCGACCCTTTATCGCCGACAGGACAAAACTTAGCAATTAAACTCGGTAATGACGCTTCAAGGTAATTAAAACCGGTAAAAAATAATACCACGGCGCCACTTAACACCCAGAGGTTGTTGGCATAAAGCCCCATCGCCGCCAGTGATACCATCATGATGATCAAAGCGATTTGGAACATGGTTTTAGTATTGTTGCGTTTCACCCCAATAATGATTAATGGCACCATTAAGAAAAAGGCACCAACAAAAGCGGGGAAATATAGCATCCAATGTTTTTCTTTCACTAAGCCGGCATCAACTAAATCGAGCGGCAATGCAACAAACACAGCGGTGAGCACTAAATGCAGAATAAAAATCCCAGCATCTAAGCGAAACAGCTGCGGGTCTTGCAACATACGTTTAAGTTTTGTCGGTGTCGCGACGGTATCGCCTTTAGGCGCATGGCGAATAGGATTAGGCACAAAAAACTGCACTATCAACATCCCCAATACCGCTAACACTGCAGTTAACAAAAATAGCCCAGTTAAGCCCATGTATTGCGCTACAATCGGTCCAACTAATAACGACAAGGCGAATGAAAAACCAATGCACATGCCGATAATGGCCATGACTTTGGTACGTTGTTCGTCTCGGGTTAAGTCGGCAGCAAGTGCTAGCACTGCCGCAGCAATTGCGCCCATACCTTGTACTGCGCGGCCAAACACCACACCGTAAATATGGTCAGACGATGCAGCAATTAAACTCCCAATGGCAAACAAGACTAAACCACCAAGAATAATTGGCTTTCGTCCGTATTTGTCGGACAAAATCCCCATAGGGATCTGTAAAAAAGCTTGAGTTAATCCGTAGGCACCAATGGCAATACCAACCCAAAGCGGCGAGAAACCTTCTAAATGCTGACCATACAGCGCGAAGACAGGCATAATCATAAACAAGCCCATCATGCGTAAGCCAAACACACTGGCTAACGAAAATGCGACCTTTTTCTCCATACCCGACAGTCCATTACTGGCCATGCTGTTGCCCTTCGATAAGTCATTCAACAATATTATAAGATGCGCATATTATCACAGCGTCATAAATTAGCTCAAAAGGAAATCACAGTTTTGTATATAAGGTCTTTTATTTGTACATGTTAAATTTCAGTCCTGAACTTTAGCGCGGTTCGATGCGTACCATAAAATCGACTTAATCAAAATTGATATGAAGTCAGCTAACAAACTATGCGATACTGATCGCTGTTTTATTTACATAAGTCATAGAGTGAAACGATGGATAAAATTGAAATACGCGGTGCCCGAACCCACAATCTTAAAAATATCAATCTAACCATTCCCCGTGACAAACTTATTGTGATAACTGGGTTATCCGGTTCAGGAAAATCATCATTAGCCTTCGATACCTTGTATGCAGAAGGCCAACGTCGCTATGTTGAATCGCTGTCAGCATATGCTCGTCAATTCTTGAGCTTAATGGAAAAACCTGATGTCGATCATATTGAAGGCTTAAGCCCCGCCATTTCAATTGAACAAAAATCCACTTCACATAATCCGCGTTCAACGGTCGGTACTATTACCGAAATCTATGACTACTTACGCTTGTTGTTTGCCCGAGTGGGTGAACCGCGCTGTCCAACACATAATCAGCCTTTGTCGGCGCAAACGGTTAGCCAAATGGTTGATAAAGTGTTGGCCATGCCAGCAGACAGTCGCCAAATGCTGCTCGCGCCTGTGGTTAATGATCGTAAAGGCGAACACGTTAAACTGCTGGAAAGCTTATCAGCACAGGGATATATCCGTGCGCGTATTGATGGCGAGGTGTGTGACTTAACCGATCCACCAACATTAGATTTACACATTAAACACACTATTGAAGTGGTCGTTGACCGCTTCAAAGTACGTGAAGACATGAAACAGCGTTTAGCGGAGTCATTTGAAACCGCATTAGAGCTGTCTGGCGGTATTGCCAAAATAGCCAGTATGGAAGATAGCAGTAAAGAAGAACTGATTTTTTCCGCTAACTTTGCCTGTCCGCACTGTGGCTATTCGATGGCAGAACTTGAGCCGCGGATCTTTTCGTTTAACAATCCCGCTGGGGCGTGCCAAACCTGTGACGGTTTAGGTGTACAGCAGTTTTTTGATCCCGACCGAGTGATCGCTAACGATGAATTATCCTTAGCCGGTGGCGCCATTAGAGGTTGGGACAGACGCAACTTTTATTATTTTCAAATGCTCAGCTCACTCGCCGAGCATTATAAGTTCGACGTTGAAAAACCCTATGCCGAGCTGAGTGACAAAATCAAAAAGATTGTTCTATACGGTTCAGGCAAACAAAGTATTGCCTTTAAATACATCAACGATCGCGGTGATGTGGTGGTGCGTAACCATCCGTTTGAAGGCATTTTAAATAATATGGATCGCCGCTACCGCGAAACCGAAAGTAATTCGGTGCGCGATGAGTTGTCTAAATTTATTAATATGCAACCGTGTAACAGCTGTAGTGGTTCGCGCTTACGTGAAGAAGCCCGTAACGTGTTTATTGGCGAACTCAATCTACCGCAGCTCACCACGTGGTCAATTGGCGAAGCCAAACAGTATTTCGACACGGTAGAGTTTGCAGGGCAACGTGCACAGATTGCCGAAAAAATATTAAAAGAGATCAGCCAACGTTTAGGCTTTTTGGTTAATGTTGGCCTTAACTATTTGAGCTTATCGCGTTCAGCAGAAACCTTATCCGGTGGCGAAGCGCAACGCATTCGCTTAGCCAGCCAAATCGGTGCCGGGCTAGTGGGCGTAATGTACGTGCTGGACGAACCGTCAATCGGCTTGCATCAACGCGATAATGAACGCTTACTGCAAACTCTTATTCACCTGCGTGATTTAGGCAATACCGTCATTGTGGTTGAACACGACGAAGATGCTATTCGCCTTGCAGACCATGTTATTGATATCGGCCCTGGCGCTGGCGTGCATGGCGGCGAAGTCATTTGTGACGGTACCTTAGAAGACATTCTTAACTGTGAAGCATCGGTCACGGGTCAGTATATTTCCGGTAAAAAGCAAATTCACATTAGTGACGAGCGCACGCCGATGAACCCAAAACAAGTGATTGAACTATTTGGCGCATCGGGTAATAACCTAAGAGATGTTGATTTAACCATACCTGTTGGCTTATTTACCTGTATTACCGGGGTATCTGGCTCAGGTAAATCGACACTGATTAACGACACCTTCTTTAAAATAGCCCATAGGATGCTCAATGGCGCTACCGTCGATGAACCTGCGCCTTATAGAAGCATTGAAGGCATGGAGCATTGTGACAAAGTCGTTGATATTGACCAAAGCCCCATTGGTCGCACACCGCGTTCAAACCCTGCTACTTATACCGGTATTTTTACCCCAATCCGTGAGCTGTTTGCTGGCACGCAAGAATCACGTACCCGGGGTTATCAAGTGGGGCGCTTCTCGTTTAACGTCAAAGGCGGTCGTTGTGAAGCCTGCCAAGGTGATGGTTTAATTAAAGTCGAAATGCACTTTCTACCTGATGTTTATGTGCCTTGCGATTCGTGTAAAGGTAAGCGTTATAACCGTGAAACCTTAGAAGTAAAATACAAAGGCAAAAACATTCACGAAGTACTGCAGATGACCGTTGAAGATGCTCGCGTCTATTTTGATGCCATCCCCTCTATTGCACGTAAACTGCAAACCTTAATCGATGTCGGCTTGGCGTATATTCGCTTAGGCCAAAGTGCAACGACCTTGTCTGGTGGTGAAGCTCAGCGAGTAAAACTGGCTAAAGAGTTGTCTAAACGCGATACCGGAAAAACCTTATATATTTTGGATGAACCCACTACAGGGCTGCACTTTGCCGACATTCAACTATTGTTAGATGTACTGCATCGCTTGAAATCTCATGGCAACACTGTGGTAGTGATTGAACATAATTTAGATGTGATAAAAACCGCAGATTGGATTATTGATTTAGGCCCTGAAGGTGGCGCTGGCGGCGGCATGATTTTAGCTGCTGGCACTCCAGAAGATGTAGCTGAACATCCTCAATCGCATACCGCTAGATTTTTAAAGCCAATGTTGGCGCTTCACAAACAACGTGCAGAAATGAAATAACCAAGCCGCCACCTTAAGCAAATAAGAGGAGATAACACCCCATGTTTACTGCTCAAACTTGTTTTAAGGTGGTTAGCTTTGGCTTATGGTGTGGCTTATCAATAGGCTTACTCAGCGGCTGCAGCCAAACACCGCGCCAATGCTCATCAGCTATACTAAGCAGCTGGCCTGATGCTCATCAACAAATCACCCAAGATATCTCAATCTTAACCACTGCAGAATTTCAAGGGCGCAAAACCGCCACGCAAGGTGCTCGCCTCACGCAAGAGTTCTTAATCAAACGCTTTACTGAAATGGGATTACAACCCTGGCAAGCAACATTTGCCGTACCGTTTAGCTATGATTATCAATTTTCGACCGCCTCAGGAGTCAATATCATTGCCACTATTGCAGCAAAAACCAATTCCAACCGATGGCGAGTCATTACTGCCCACTACGATCACTTAGGTCAAACAGCCAGTAAACGCTATCCAGGAGCCGATGATAATGCATCAGGTATTGCAGGAATGATGGCGATTGCAGCCCAATGGCAAGGTGATCCGCCGTTAGATGATGTGAACTTAATACTAGTGGCTACTGACGCAGAAGAGCCCGGCCTATATGGTAGCTATGCTTTAGTTGCCTTATTACAACAATATCCACAAATGGAAATTGAACTGAGCATCAATTTAGACATGATAGGTCATCCCGATCGTCGCAAAGCCATTTACATGGAAGGCCAGAAAAACCTAGTTGATTTTGAATCGATTGAGCAAGAATTAATGCAAAAAACTCAATTATGCATTAAGACTCATCGCAGCAATTTGTTAAGTGGAAGGATGAATAAAACCGACTGGCTTAGGGCATCTGATCATTATCCATTTCACCAAGCGGGTTATCCTTGGGTGTACTTTGGGGTGCCACCGCATGCTCAATACCATACACCCGAAGACACAATCGATACTTTAGACATAGACTTTATCGTGGCGGTTGCTGAAACAGTGTATCAAATGATCAGTATCGATAAGCTGACCAAAGCCCCATAAATCGCTTAACCTGCGACAACAAGTGTTCACTTTTCAACCAATTAACAGATTTTAAAAATCAAGAATCAGGCCAATCTTCAACTTTAATGGCCAAATTAATGTTTATTTTCAGTTTTTACGTGGTCAACTTGCAATCTTGCTGCTATAATACGCCCCCTTATCGGCGCGGGAAATCGACACGGGGTTGATTTTCTGTCTGTGAAACTTTAGCACGAGCTTCCGAACTTCGTGCGCATCCACAAGGCTACAACTCAATGTCATCTGAAAGAACTTTCCGCGAACTCGGCCTGTCTGAGTCTTTGTTGCGTTCGCTTGACGAGTTAGGTTATGAAAACCCAACTCCAATTCAAGCTGCGAGTATCGACCCGCTTATGGCTGGTAAAGATATTATCGGTCAAGCACAAACTGGTACTGGTAAAACAGGCGCATTTGCCCTGCCTTTACTAAACAAAATCGACATGAAAATCAATGCTCCACAGATTTTGGTGTTAGCTCCAACCCGCGAATTAGCGGTTCAAGTTGCCGAAGCATTTGGTAGTTATGCCAAATTCATGAAAGGCTTCCACGTACTACCGATTTACGGTGGTCAAAGCATGCAACAACAATTAAACGCCCTTAAGCGTGGACCACAAGTGATTGTTGGTACTCCAGGTCGTGTAATGGATCACATGCGTCGTGGCACATTAAAACTAGATAGCTTAAAAGCATTAGTATTAGACGAAGCCGATGAAATGCTAAAAATGGGCTTCATCGACGATATCGAATGGGTATTAGAGCACAAGCCTGCTGATAGCCAACTTGCATTATTCTCAGCGACTATGCCTGAGCAAATTAAGCGCGTTGCAGCTAAGCACTTATCTAACCCAGTGAATATCAGCATAGCGTCTAGCCAGACAACGGTTGAGTCTATTGACCAACGTTATGTGCAAGTATCACAACACAATAAACTAGAAGCGTTAGTACGTGTTTTAGAAGTTGAAAATACTGAAGGTATTATCATCTTCGTTCGTACCCGTAACAGCTGTGTTGAATTAGCAGAAAAATTAGAAGCCCGTGGTTATGCTTCATCGCCATTACATGGTGACATGAATCAGCAAGCTCGTGAGCGTGCTGTAGAGCAGCTTAAGCGCGGCAAGTTAGATATTTTAATCGCGACTGACGTTGCGGCACGTGGTCTAGACGTTGAACGTATTGGTCACGTAGTAAACTACGATATTCCTTATGATTCAGAGGCCTATGTACACCGTATCGGTCGTACTGGTCGTGCTGGTCGTACTGGTATGGCAATTCTATTTGTAACCAATCGTGAAATGCGCATGTTACGCACTATCGAACGTGCTACAAACAGCCGTATTTCACCAATGAAAGTACCTAGCCCTGAATCAGTTGCAGAGCGTCGTTTATCTCGTTTAGGCGAGCAAATCCAAGAAACCATCAACGGTGACTTAGATTTCATGAAAAACGCTGTAGCAGAATTATGTCAACAACTTGAAGTTGATACCGATTTACTGGCTGCTGCTTTGTTGCAACAAGTACAGCAAGAACGTCCACTACAGTTACCGACTATTACCGAGCGTCAACGTGATTCACGTGACGAACGTGGTAGTAGCGACCGTGGTGACCGCAATAGCGACCGTGGCGATCGTCCACGTCGTGAACGCAGTGACCGTGGCGAGCGTAGCAGCCGTCCAGCGCCAAACAGCTTTGGTGATGCAGAAGGCTTAAAAGATAACCCAGACGTGAAAATGAATCGTTATGTTATCGATGTAGGTCGTGAAAATGGTGTTGGTGTAGGTAACATCGTTGGCGCTATCGCTAACGAAGCAAACATCGACAGCCGTTTCATTGGTCAAATCCAATTGTTTGATCAAGTCACAACAGTTGATTTACCAGACGGAATGCCTAAAGACATCCTTTCACACCTAAGAAAAGTGCGTGTTTGTGGTCGTCCTTTAAACATTCGTGAAGCGGGTGATGAAGTTTTCGCTGACACGACTCGCGGCGCAGGCGCTCCACGTCGTCCACGTAGTGATCGTGCTCGTAGTGACCGTCCACGTACTGACCGCCCAGCGGGTGATCGTCCGGCTAGTGACCGCCCTGCAAGTGCAGAACGTCGTCCACGTAAGCCACGTGACAACGGTTAATCATTCAGTTGAATGACACAAAAAATGGAGCCTAAGGGCTCCATTTTTGTTTTCTACAACATAGTCTTGGTTCAAAAAAACTAACAGTTAACACTAATTAATTTGGCTACAACAGGAATGTAGGCAATATTATCATTCTCGAATGAATTAACCCGATAGGTAATCTAAATGGATTTTTTACTCGTCGTTGCACAGATATTTGGCTCGACATTCCTTGACGCTACAAAATCAGCCAAGCAAGATAAAACCTTGCTATGGATGATGATAATTGGCGGCACACTATTTAGCGCATTTGGTTTAATGCTTTATTACCTCGCGCAACATAGTTAATGCCTAGCGACTATTTACAGTACAGTCCTGAACGCTTTGGCCTGCTTACGCTTTTGATACAAGGGTACAATTTGCACGGCAAACACCGAACACACAATCATAACGATGCCAGCAAATGACAACACATCAATATCGGCACCGGCAAATACCCCGCTCCACCAACCAAGATTGACCACAACTTCTGTCGCAGTAAAACTCAATACCGGTGTTAATGCCAACATGGCACTGACTTGTGCCGTGGGCCAATATTGCATTGCTTGACCAAAACAGCCATATGCAATCAAGGTGTTGGCACCACAAAACAGGACGATCCACCATTGGTTTAATGTCATTGCTTCAAACTGACTAAAATCACTAAATGGCGCCATAAGCACAATGCCTAATGCGTAAATAAATAACAGCACATTACTGGGTGATAACCGCTGACTTACCGATTTCTGCAATAATGCATAACTGGTCCACGACATCACCGAAAATTGCACAATCATAATGCCAATCAATACTTGATGATCGCTGGCTTGGTTTAAATCGAGCTGTGGATGGAAAAACATCAACATCCCCAATCCTAAGGTGGCAAAACAACTCAGTTGAAATGCGTTAAAGCGTTCTTTAAAAAACAGCACCCCGCCAAAGGCTAAAAAAAACGGCGCGGTTTGAAAATTAAGCTGCGCAGTGCCTGGGGCTAAATAGCCCAATGAATACACAAACGATACGTAGTTGCACATCAACAATACCCCAGCTAATACCAATTTCATCCATATCGCTGCCGGCAGTCCTGCAAATTGGCGTAATGCACCTAAGCGCCATTGAATTAACAAGGTCACCACTAATGCCATGACAAACCGAAACCAAGTCAGGGTAACTGGGGTAATAAAACCACCGGATAGCTTTAACGCAATAGGCAAAATACCCCAGAAAAATACCGCAATAGACACGAATATCAGCCCCAAACGGTTATTAATATTTTCTTGTTCGATGTTCAATTGTTGTTATTCCAAACACTATTTAGGAAATGAATTTTGCCTGATTAACCTCACAAAGTCTTGAACAAGATATTGCTAAACTACCCAAAGATTGTTCGCATAACAAAAAAGCCTATTTCAACTCACCCTTTCCCGTGGCAAACCCGTTTAATGCAGGTAAAATAGCCGCCATAAAAACCCTATACACCCTTCAACCTAAGGAACACTCGCATGAGTCTTGCTGATTCCGTTCTTGCAGTTAACAATGATTTACCTATTCGTACCGACAAGCCTGTTCACAGTGGCAAAGTTCGCAGTGTTTACTGGTTAACAGATGCTGATAGCCGCCGCTTAATTCGCGACAAAGGTTACGATGTACCTGAAGATACTCCGCTGGCGATTATGGTGATCAGTGATCGCATTTCTGCATTTGACTGCATTTTTCATGGCGAAGGTAACTTGCAGGGGATCCCGGGTAAAGGAGCAGCACTCAATGCCATTTCTAATCATTGGTTTGGCTTGTTCGCTGAAAATGGTTTAGCCGATAGCCACATTTTAGACATTCCACACCCTTTTGTGTGGATCGTTCAAAAAGCTCGCCCGATTAAAGTGGAAGCGATTTGCCGTCAGTACATAACGGGTTCGATGTGGCGTGCTTATTCAAAAGGTGAAAGAGTCTTTTGTGGCATCACCCTGCCAGAAGGCTTAAGCAAAGATCAAAAACTACCTGAACTGCTAATCACCCCGTCTACCAAAGGTATTTTAACCGGTATTCCTGGTGTGCCAGCACAGGATGACGTCAATATTAGCCGCAGTGATATTGAAGCCAACTACCAAGCATTTGGCTTTGAAAAACCACAAGATATCGACCTGTATGAAGTCCTGCTCAAGCAAGGCTTTAAGGTAATATCTGATGCGCTAGCCAAGCTTGACCAAGTGTTTGTCGATACTAAGTTTGAGTTTGGCTATGTCAACGATAAAGACGGCAACGCTAAACTCATTTACATGGATGAAGTTGGCACCCCTGATTCATCACGTATTTGGGATGGCGCAGCTTATCGCGAAGGTAAGATTGTTGAAAATTCCAAAGAAGGTTTCCGTCAATTCTTGTTAAACCATTTTGACGATGCCGACATTTTATTAAACAAAGACAGAATGCCAGAACGTGAAGCGCTTGCCCGTGACAACGACTTGCCGTTAGAGGCTATGATGAGCGTATCACGCACTTATATTGGTGTAGCTGAAAAAGTAACTGGAGCCACGATTCCATTACCTGCGAATCCAAAAGCTGACATTATTAAAGTGTTACGTGAACAGTATGATTTAATTGAATCAATCTAAGTTTGCTTAACAAAAAGGCGCTTAGGCGCCTTTTTTTATGTGTGCGAATCTGCACATAGTACGCAATAGTAGTAACGGGTTTATACACCATGGCTCATAAAAAAAGGATGACAGCTGTCATCCTTTTTTATGTATCATCAATTAACTACGATACCGATTAACACATCATCATTAACTACGACGGCGTAAGCCAAGTGCACCTAATAACATCAATGCGAAGTAACCTAAACTACCACCGTCACTGTCTTGAACAGGCTCTGGTGTTGGCGTAGGCGTTGGTGTTACTGGCGCAGGGTAGCTTAGTGCAATGATCACAGGGTCATGGTCAGAAGCTGAGAATGCACTTTCAGACTTAACCAAATCACCAGTGTATTTACTACCATATTCAAACAGGTTTGATTCAACTGAGTTGATGTGCCAGTCGTCAATTTCGACTAACTTAGCTGCTAAGCTCGCATTACCTAGTGCATGGTCTAAGTTACCTAACTCACCGTTGTAGCTGTATGAGTAAGTCGTTGCACCATGAGCTTGAGTGTTTAAGTTAATTAACCCATAACCTTTATCAATGACACTGCCTTCACGCTCGTACACTTTACCGTTTAAAGTGGTCCAAGACGCGGTGCGGATAACATGATCTGTGGTTGACGCATCATAGTCAGTCAATACTGCAACTGGATCTTCTTTGCCATAAGCATTTAAATCACCAATAACCAGTATATCGCCTTCGACATCTTTTAATGACTCACCCAATACTTTAGCCGCTGATACACGAAAAGCATTACACTTGCCTTGCATGTCTGCTGGCTCAGCATTTTCATTAAACTCAGCCCAGTCTTCGATACAACCTGAACCTTTCGATTTTAGGTGGTTAACAACGACGGTCAGTTTTTCATCATTAATACTAAACGTTTGCACTAAGCTGTGACGTTGGAACTTATCAGAACTAGGGCTTTTCTCAACCACACCATCTTTCTCGCGAGTTTGAGCGCCTTCTGCAGCATGTTGCTCAGGCGTTGCAATAACTTTTGCAGCACCGTCTAAAGTGATGCGCGCTGGGCGATATAACATACCAACGGTAATGGCATCAGTACCAATAAACTTACCGTCGTATTTGTCCGCATCTGCAATTTCGATAAAGCGATATGCTTGCTCATCGGTTAATTCAGCATTCAGTGCATCAACTAAATTTTGCACTGCACTTAGCTCACCAAAGCCATTGTTAGCAATTTCCATTAAGCCAACAACATCAGCATTCATGGCCACTAGCGCAGACACAATCTTAGTGCGTTGCAGAACCATCTCCTCTTCCGTTAGCGCGCCACGGTTACTGTTTGATGGATTGGCATCACCGCCAACAGCATCGTTAAAGAAATTCAATACGTTAAAGCTAGCGACGCGAATATCACCCATGTCTGCCACAGTCGGCGCATCAGTGCGATCATTTACACGGATAAAATCACCCGCTGTAATGGTGTTGGTCGCTAAAATTCGGTATGAGTTGTAGCTATAACCAATCACACCTTCAAGGTTTGTGAGCTGATCGCCCACACGGATATAACCGGTCTCAGCATTAAAGTCAGGGAAGTAAGGCACTTCACCGTCTTTTGCTTTGAAGTCAGATTCTACAAATAACTGATTTACCGCATTGGCTTTACCGAGTGCAATTGCATCGGCCGAATTCGGTTCAAACACTTGAGTAGGCTTCATTAATGGCGCTTTATGAGACAACATCATATTGTTGCGGTATGAATCATAATCGAAACTGAAGGTACGAGAAATTTTCATCTCGCTACCAGCATCTAGCTTCACTTTCATGCCTTCAACACGTTCTAATGCTTGTGCAAGCGTTTCACCATCGGCAACATAAAATGCACTGGCAGCAGGTACGTCACCCATTGCTCCCACTTCAAATTTTTGATCGTCTTTAATGTCTATCTGAGTTGAGCCGTAATACTCGCTGACTTTACCTTGCACACACACTTCAGCGCCGGGCTGAATCGTGTCTGGTGCCGCTTGGTTCATGAAAACAAAAATACCGTCAGAAGTATAAGGTGAGTTATCACCTTGCATGTCTTGAATAAAGAAACCTTTGTATAAACTGTCACTTCTGGCAGTAACTATCCCTTTTACGGTTACTTCGTTAGCGGATGAAAAACTCCCCTCGGCAAGTAAAGGACTTGCATCTCCAGCACCTTGAACGTCATAAATATTAGTTAGCGTTGCACCATTACAGGTAAATGTAGATGGCTCTGGCGCAACCGCAGCATCAAGCGAACCTAAACCACTGAAAGTGTCTTTTTCTAATTCAACCCACTGGGTAGCATCATAGGTAGTGTTAGCCGTTAAGTTATCTAAATTACGTTGGAAGGTGGCATCTAACCCCCAGCCACTTGGCGTTGGAATTTCACCAATTACATCAACTAACACACCGTCTTTTAATAGACCAACAGCATCGCCACCATTAAAGTACAAGTTGCCAGTCATAGAGTCTGTGGCTGCCGGTAAGGTAATCGCTGCACTTGGGTGCAAAATCACTTTGACACTTTTTGCGGCTATCGAATCGGTTAACTCAACCATATCTAGCGCTGCTGTATCGCCGTCTTTATAACGAACTAATTTGTAACCTGTTAAATCAACCGCAACATCACTGTTGTTGTACAGTTCAATCGCTTTATTATTTGCACTACCCTCAACGTATTCACTTATCAATACATCTGCATTTGCCATCATAGGCAATGCTGCAGCAACTGCGAGTGAAACCGCCGTTAGTTTAGTCAGTCCTTTCATTTTGTAACCCCATATTTTGTAATATAAATGCTATTTTTTTGTAATATGCGGCGCGATTGTCCCAAAGTTTGTTTACAGAAAAAAGAACATAGATCACATTAATGAGGTAAATAAATTTGATATCTGATTGATTAACAAGTAATTTTATCCTTGTAGAAAAACGGCATTAAAGAATAAAAGAAATACATCAAATAAAACAATAACTAGACTCAGAACACGGTCAGGTATAATGACAACTTAACAAGATAAGTTTTGTAACAATTCTGTTGAAAAGAAAATTAAAAATAGAATTATTTGTTTCATATTAGATTTTTTGGCGTAACATCAGCTTGAAAATGTAAGGCTTTTAGCTAACTATTACGCTAATATTGGCTGATTGACATGGCAGATACCGGATGAGCTGTCGACATAGATAATTCATTTAAGTTATTCGTGTTATTGTCGATATTGAACATGAACCAATGCCATATTGGTCACAAAAAAATACTGCCACGCTGACTATTAGTATCAAAACACTAACGGCTCATCTAGTATTCAAATTTATTGTATTTACAGGTTTAGGTACTAAAACCATGAAAGAAGTTGATTTCAGAAATATCGATAAACTCTTCATCAAAATGTCCATTAACGATAAGTTTTGGACGATCTTCGGACTATTCCTCATCATTTTATCAAGCGTATCGTTTAGCAGTTACTTTAGTAAAATAGACAACATTGAGCAGCAATCTCTGCATGTTTTAGAGCAAAAAACGGCCGCTACAGTACAGGCACTTGAGGCGACCAATCAGCTAGATCAAGCCTCAAATCTCGGCTTACAAGTATCGGGTCGTTTGCAAACCAGCTCACGCCAACAAGATACTGTTACTGCCGTTTATACATTAAATAACCAATATTATGCGATGAGTGAATCAGTCTATGGCCAAGAAGCTACGGCTAAGCAAGCAGCATTAGTTTCGTTATTGCTATCATTCTTGTGGGTGTTACCGTTTGCATTGGTGATTTACTGGAATGCCACCTTTATTGGTGGTGCCCTATGGGTGTTGTGGAGTACCACAGAAAAAATTGCCAAAGGTGATTTAACCTCTCGTTTAGGTTTCCATCCTGGCCGTGATGAGTTCGGTACCATTGGCTGCGCACTAGACAAAGCCATGGACACATTAACTGAACTTGTCGTTGCTGTGAAAAAAAGTGCCGGAACATTGCAAACCACTTCCAGCTCATTTGCCAATGATGCAGTACAAAGTGCTGAACAAATTGACTTACAGTATGCTTCACTCGACTCAGTCGCTACGGCAATGGAAGAAATGACCGCATCTGCGGCAGAAGTGTCGAATATTGCCCGTAATTCGACCCAAAGAGTGGAACAAGATTCAGAATACACACGCCAGAGTTATGACCGAGCAAAACGTGCCATTAATGAGATTAAGCAGTTATCTAGCTACATTGAACAAACTTCAAACTCGGTCACGACCTTAAAAGTCAATGCCACCAATATTAATGAAGTCATTACCACGATTAATGCCATTTCAGATCAAACCAACTTACTGGCATTAAACGCAGCCATTGAAGCGGCGCGCGCTGGTGAAATGGGTCGTGGTTTTGCTGTGGTTGCAGACGAAGTAAGAACCCTTGCCGGTCGTACTCAAGCAGCAACGGTTGAAATTCATAAAATGATCGAATTACTGCAAAGTGAAACACTCAATATCGACAGTATTACTCGCGATACCGTCAAGCAAGCACAGACCAGTAGCGATCTAATTGCCAATATTGGTACCGATATTAATGCCATTTCTGAATCATCGAAATCGATTATGGACATGAGCTTCCAAATTTCAACGTCGTCAGAAGAACAAAGTGCCGTAGCCAATGATATTGCTAAAGAACTGACTGAAATAAGACAGAAATCAAATATTATTAGAGGTTTATCGCAACAGTCTTCAAGTGGTGTTAAAGAACTATCAAAAGCATCAAGTGATTTAGGTAAGATTTTAAGCCAATACCGCACAAATTAACTTATTTACAAATAGGTTTACTCCTATATCTATGCAAGATTAAAAACGACGGGTAATGGTTAACATTATCCGTCGTTTTTGTATTCTGCCATCAGCTAACGTCCGCTATCACCTATACTTTACATACTGTTTATGAGTATACTTTTCACGCTAAATGGATCTATACCTTTTAGCCCGTTCAGGTATAATCCGCCCACTTTGACATCCCCACCAATATCGTTAACTTTATGTGTGAGATCATATGACAGTTGAAACTTTTAAACCCAAGCAAACCACCACGTTAGACATTCCGGTAAAAACACTTAAGGCCAATAGCCTGAACACAGAAACCACCGGTAATCGTATTGGATTTGTTTCATTGGGTTGTCCCAAAAACCTTGTCGACTCTGAACGGATCCTGACACAGTTGCGCACTGAAGGTTATGATGTCACCAACAGTTACGATGATGCCGATCTGGTAATTGTCAATACATGTGGCTTTATCGATAGTGCAGTACAAGAGTCTTTAGAGACCATAGGTGAAGCATTAGCGGCAAACGGTAAAGTGTTAGTGACGGGTTGTTTAGGGGTAAAGAAAGACGAAATTATCGAACTTCATCCTAATGTTTTAGGGGTGACTGGCCCTCATGCTTATGATGAAGTGTTAAAGCAAGTTCACCTGCATGTTGAGAAACCAAAACATAATCCATTAATTGATTTAGTGCCTGATCACGGCATCAAACTGACTCCTAAACATTACGCCTATTTGAAAATATCCGAAGGCTGTAATCACCGCTGTACTTTCTGCATTATCCCTTCAATGCGCGGTGATCTAGACTCTCGCCCTATTGGTGACGTATTAGGTGAAGCACAACGTCTCGTGAATGCTGGCGTGAAAGAATTACTGATTATTTCACAAGATACCTCTGCTTATGGCGTTGATGTAAAACATAAAACCGCTTTTTGGGATGGTATGCCAGTTAAAACCCATATGCAGCAGCTTTGTGAGCAGTTAGCCAAACAAGGTGTGTGGGTACGTTTGCATTATGTTTACCCTTACCCACATGTGGATGACATCATTCCATTAATGGCACAAGGTAGTATTTTACCGTATTTAGACATTCCGTTTCAGCATGCCAATAAACGCATACTGAAACTAATGAAACGTCCTGGTAGTTCAGACAAAGTATTAGAACGCATTGCTAAATGGCGCGAGATTTGCCCAGAATTAGTGATTCGTTCAACCTTTATTGTTGGCTTCCCGGGTGAAACTGAAGCAGAGTTTGAAGAGTTACTCGACTTTTTAGAAGCCGCACAACTTGATCGCGTCGGTTGTTTTAAATACTCGCCGGTTAAAGGTGCCAAGGCCAACGACTTACCAGACCATGTCCCTGATGATGTTATGGAAGACAGATTACAGCGCTTTATGGCTGTGCAAGCACAAATTAGTGCCGACAAATTGCAAGCTCGAATTGGGCAAGAATATCTCATTCTAATTGATGAAGTAAACACCGAAGGCGCAGTCGGCCGCTCATACATGGACGCGCCAGAAATTGACGGAAAGGTCTATTTAACCGACGAGTTTGACGTCCAGCCAGGTGATCAAGTATGGGTACAGATTATTCATGCTGATGAGCACGACGTGTGGGGCGTAAAAGTCGAAGATTAATCCTCCTCAGTTGTAATGCATGCTCTACATAAAAGCCGATATCATTGATATCGGCTTTTTGTTTGAGCTTATTTATTGATCAAGCAACATCATCACTACTCTCTTCACTGTCTAATCCACAGCCTAATATCAAGGCTCCCATTGCAGACATTATCATCAATCGACTTATTTTTTGTGAAACATATTTACTCCATTAACCATCTAGTTACATTTGCAAGAGTTATGACACCCCTTGCCTGTAAACGACTATCAGGAAAGGTAAAGTAGAGTGATAAAGCTCAAGAGCCAAATTAAAGCTAAAAAAAGCCTCTCAATCAATTAGATAAGAGGCTTTCATTGTTTGCATTTAAACCATAAATGCGTTGATCAGCAAAAGGGGTTAATTCCCCGCGATTTTCATCTCGCTCAGTAAAATTCCGCCGGTACGGATTGATGAACGTAAATCGCGATCTTTACCTACACCTTGTATTCCCATAAACATGTCTTTTAAATTACCCGCTATGGTGATCTCTTCTACTGGGTATAGCACTTCGCCATTTTCAACATAGAAGCCAGCCGCGCCGCGAGAATAATCACCCGTAACGCCATTAACGCCTTGGCCCATTACTTCGGTAACAATTAAGCCAGTATTCATGGTTTTGACCAAGTCATCAAATGTTTGGTTTGAATGGCTTAAGGTCCAGTTATAAATACCACCAGCATGACCAGTATTGGTCATACCTAGCTTACGTGCAGAATAACTGGTTAATAAGTAAGTTGCTAATTGGCCGCGATCAATAATACGCCGATCTTGGGTAGCGACACCTTCGCTGTCATAATTAGCGCTGGCTAAAGCACCTAACAAATGTGGCTGCTCTTCGATGCTAAACCAGTCTGGGAATATTTGGGTATTCAATGCCTCCATTAAGAAGCTCGACTTGCGGTAAATACTGCTGCCACTGATCGCACCAATTAAATGGCCCATCAGGCCGGTAGCAATTTCTGGCGCAAATAGCACCGGCATTTTCGCGGTGGCAATTTTACGTGCATCTAAACGGCTTAAAGTTTTGTTTGCCGCTTGCAAACCAACGGCTTCTGGAGACAATAAATCACTGTACTTACGCGCAACGGTATAGTCATAGTCACGCTGTAAATTGCCATCAGACTCTTCGCCTATCACCACACAGCTCAAACTGTAGCGAGAGCTGCAATAGCCATTAAGAAACCCATGGCTATTGCCATACACTCTGGCAGCTGTATGCGCATTAGCGCTGGCGCCGTCTGAATTTCGGATACGACTATCAACTGATAAACTGGCTTCTTCAGCGCGAATAGCCAGCTGTGCCAGCTCTTCTGCATCGATATCGTGTGGATGGTATAACTCTAAATCGCGAATATCTTGCGCCATCAAAGCGGGATCAGCCAAGCCACTAAAAGGATCCTCTGAGGTATATTTTGCAATACCATCGGCGGCTTTTACCGCTTGGCGAATCGCCTCTGGGCTTAAGTCCGAGGTTGATGAGCTGCCTTTGCGACCATCGCGGTAAATGGTAATGCCTAACGCACCGTCTTTATTAAACTCAACGGTTTCAACTTCTTTTTCACGGGTAGAAACCGACAAACCTTGCTGCTTACTAATAGCCACTTCAGCGGCCGAAGTGCCTAACACTTTTGCGTATTCTAACGCGACAGCGACAGCATCTTTTAACGCAGATAATTCAGAATCAATTCTAGGTGTTGGTTCAGTTGCGCTAGGCGCTGAAGAAGGATGAGAAGCCACAAAATTACTCTTTGATTAGTCTAGTTGCCGTTAGCATATCAAATTCAATTGGCGATTGATAACCGTGCATTTATATCGCTCACTATCATCAATAAATTCTGCATATTCTAGGCCAAATAAATGCTATCATTAACGCATATTGACTTGAGGTTTATGACTATGAAAATTGTTGGCGATTCTGAACTGTTTCAGCAGCCCTATGATAATGATGACAACTATGTCAGCAGAACAGGCGTTAAAAAAGAAAGTGAGGATGCTCAAGCACTTGGCATGCGTTTAGTGGCCCTGAGCAAAACTCAATTAGACAAAATGGGTTTAGATGAATTCTTATATGATGCGATTCTAAAATCAAAACTGATTAAGCAAAAAACCGAAGCCTATCGCCGCCATTTGCAATACATTGGTAAATTGATGCGTGGATACGAGCATGAACCTATTGAAGCAGCACTCGATAAAGTGTTGAACAAAAACAATAATGAAGCTGCTCAAATACAGATTTTTGAAAAGATGCGCGAGCGTTTATTAGCAAATGGTGATGACGAGGTTCAAGTACTTCTGGATTTACATCCACAACTTGATCGTCAAAAACTGCGTCAACTGATCCGCCAAGCGAATAAAGAACTGGCTAAAGGCCCAGAATCAAAATCGTCTAAAGAGCTATATAAGTATTTAAGAGCTGAAATCAGAGACTAGGGCCATTTCAAAAATAGTCTGTTTAATAGAATAAGGATATTGCTAATGCGGCTAAAAATGATGACTCGCACACTAATGTTACTATTAACTTCAGTGTTGCTATTTACAGGTTGCAACGGTGCTGCGGATGGCACCGATGCTGACACGTCAAATGGCAGTTACAGTATTACTGTAAGCTATCAAAATGTCGTCAATGGCCAATGTGATACCAGTACTGAATCTCTGATTTTTGATATCGATGGCAGTTTTTGTGCCGTTGCACATCTCAAACTCGGTAATGCTAACGTCAGCGGAGCCCTGATTACATTCAGTACTAGCACTGCCACAGTCACACCCGCTAGCGCATTAACATTATCTTCCGGCCTTGCGACTACGATTGTCACGTCTGGCGGCATCGAGGCTGGCATTCTTAGCGCAACTTATTCACCAAGCGATGCTGACTCAGTTAGCGCGAGTCGCAATTATCAATTTAAAGAATACACCACAAGTATTCCTGCTGAAGCGATTCAATTAACAGCTTCAATTACAGATGCTACAGGTCCAATTACCCGCTTTAATCTTGATAAAACAGTGCAACTTAGCGCGTTACTTACCGACAGCAATAACCAAGGTATTGCTAACCAAATTGTCACATTCAATGCCGGTAGTGCGACGTTAACGCCCGCGACTGCTCTGACTAAAGCTTCAGGTATCGCCACTCTTAATTATACTCCGTCAGCATCAGAGTTAGGCGCCAGTTTATTAACAGCCACAACAGAATATCAAGGGGTAACCCTCAGCAGTACTAGCGCTTATGAAGTGTTAGCGACTGACGACATTGCCACTGCCGGCATCGTAAAAATGGGATCCATTGATGCTAATGGTGAGTTTGTCGAAGGAGAATTAGCCACAACACTAACAGCAGCGGATGGTAGTTATACCATTAGCGCCGGTGGCACTTTTGGGGTTACCGCGACGCTCGTCAGCGAAGACATAGCTGGCAATATGACTCGCTTACAAAGCCCGACCAGTATTAGCTTTAGTTCAGACTGTTCCTTCAATGATAATGCCTCACTCGATTCACCTATCACCAGCTTATCTGGCTCAGCAAGCTCAACATTTTCTGATGTTAGTTGCAGTGGTAATAGTGAACGCAATGACACTATCATCGCGACCACTACTGTTAATGGCAGTAGTTTACGCGCAAGCTTACCTTTTATCTTAGCCCGCCAGACCTTATCTAACGTGAGTTTTGTGTCAGCTGACCCAAGCCAAATCCGTATCAAAGGTTCAGGCGGCACAGGCTCAACTGAATCATCTTTAGTCACCTTTTTAGTTTCTAGTGCGAATGGTCAACCTGCTGCTCAACAACAAGTAAACTTTAGTCTAGATACTACCGTTGGCGGTTTACAGTTTGCTAATGGCGCAGTAACAGATAGCAGTATTACTAACGCCCAAGGCTTGGTCAGCGTTCGCGTTCAAGCCGGTACGATTCCAACACCGGTTCGGGTAATGGCATCAACAACTGATGCTGACACGAATAAAACCATTACCAGCCAATCAGAGCAACTCACCGTCAATACCGGAATACCACAGCAACTAGGCTTTAGTATTTCAAGGTCAAACGGTAATCCTGAAGCGGGTGACTACAATGGCGAGCAAGTGACCATTACCGCTTATGCCTCTGACAGTTTTGGTAACCCGGCACCAGATGACACGACCATCAACTTCACCGCTGAAGGTGGACAAATTGAGCCATCGTGTACTATTGCAGATGGTCGCTGTTCAGTTATTTGGACATCGGCATCGCCACGAGTAAGCGATCACCGTGTCACGATTATGGCTTATGCCTTAGGGCACGAAACTTTTTTCGATACCAACGGTAACAATGTGTTTGATGCTGCTGATGGCGGCGTGGTTAATGGTTGTTTAAATGGCACAACGTCAATTGCGTGTAATGGTGATGGTATGGATGTTGAAACTTACCATAACAGTGGCTTTGTTGATTTACCTGATGCCTTTAGGGATGACAATGAGTCTCGCACCCATGACTTAGGTGAGCCATATTTTAATATTCAAGCCAGTACTGCGTATCAAGCGGCTGATGGTAAATTTAATGGCCCTCAGTGTGAAGGCAGCTTATGTGATAGCACTGCCACGACCACCTATATTCGTAAAGCATTGGTGTTAACTATGTCAGGCTCTAATGCGACGTTTGTTGTGAGTCAAGATGACGCTGTGATTAACGATTACACCAGTGATATTCAACCTATCGGATTAAATGAAATATCGACGTTTACTGTGGTGTTAACAGATAGTGCCAAGCAAATATTACCTTCAGGTACCATCTTAACCGTTGCCAGCACTGAAGGTGAGTTGCAGTTCTCTGGCTACAGCGTACCGAACACAACATCGGCGGGGGGAACATCAACCACCTTTACCCTCAAAAATATCGGTACACCTGGCACCAGCCAAGTAACACTGACAGCAACGACGCCTAAAGGTGTGGTCACTGAACTGAAATTTTATGTCAGCTTGTTATAAAAGACTGCTCTAGAGTGACTAAACAGCCTGCTCTTTTAGCAGGCTGTTTTTATTATTGGCATTCGTTGATAAGTTGTTAGAATAAGCACGTTGTGCACTATGGAACTCCACTGTGCATAACGTTGAATCCAAATAGGTAAACAGGGCTAGTTTACTCATTCGAGGGCCAGAATACGCCTCTCGACGCATACTAAGGAATAATAATGCGCAAACTTTTTATACTTTCTACTTTAACCGCAGGCGTGCTTCTTAGCGCTTGTGCCGCTAAACCCCCTATCGTTGCACAAAACAAAACTGTGGTAGTGAATGACCAAACCATCATTTTTGGTGGCATATACGACAAAGAAAAAAACAAGCTACAGTTAATCGCTAATGGTGACACGATCATGCAAGGTCGATTCCCACCAATGACCCCAACCCAGCATCTTAACGCTAAGTTCAAAGGCATGGCTGTAAAAGGTGATTGCTATTTCGGTTCGGTATTAGGCGATCAAGGCGGTAGCTTTGGCGTGGTAGCGAGTATTATCCAATCTGCAAAATCAAGCACCGCTGATAAGTGCGATATCTTTATTGATGGCACTAAGCTAGAAACATTGTACTTCTAATCGAGTAGCAGCAATAAGCCCTAGCCCTGCTTACCTCCTGATGCCCATAATGCTAAAACATTGCACTGAGATGGTGCAATGTTTATTCGTTTAAGCACTAAAGCAACTCAAAATATAAATACCACATGTGTTAGTACTTTGTTTAAATAAGACTTTAAAGCATGGTCTGTTCTTTGCTTTCACAATAATGATAATAAAAATGCACTACTGCTTAGTCGACACTGTTACTCCATTAAATGACTTAATTAGTCCTTGCTGAGAATTAAATGCTTCCTTTACACACCTCAATGCGTGGCCTACGTTGCTTTTGCGTCGCAGCTGAATGCTTAAGTTTTAAAGAGACGGCTAAAAAGCTGTACCTCACACCATCTGCCGTTAGCCACCAAATTAAGCAATTGGAAGAAACCCTCAATCTAAGCTTGTTTATCCGTCAAACCCGCTCGGTTGCCTTAACTGAAGTTGGTGCACGGTTTTACCAAGCGATCGAGCCAGTGATGCAGCAACTGGTCAACACTGTCAGTGAATTTAATCAATCAGACAGAATGCTCGAAGTCAGTATTTCAATGCCTGAGTTTTTCGCTAGCGAGCTGTTTATGCCTAAACTTATTGGCTGGTCATCCAAATACCCCAATATCAACCTTAAACTCGAAACGATTAAATCGCGCAGTGATGTGATAAAACACACTGATGTATCGATTATGCTCTCGGGTAAACAGCAGCCTAGCGACAATGTATATGACCTATTTCCAATAACGTATATGCCAGCATGTAATGCACAGCTCCACTCTGAGCTATCATCACAAGGCTTTAAAGCGTTAACCAAGGTGCCGTTGATATTACATAAAGCTAGACCCTACGCATGGCATCAATGGGCTGACAATATCGGCTTTGAGCAATTCAAACCAAAACAAATTATTCAATTAGACAGTATGTTCAGTGTCGCGCGAGCAGCAGAGCAAGGGCTTGGTGTAGCATTAATCCCCCTGCCTATCAGCCAAGCGTGGTTTGATAACAAAATCCTGATTCCATTATTCTCCCAGCCACTTTATAGCCATGACCGCTATTATCTCACCCGCCATTCCAATGAACAGCAGCGCCCAGAAGTGCAATTGCTAATAGACTGGATACTTAAAAGCTTTCACGATGAAAGCTGTTAGGTGTCAAAAGTTGAAGGGCTTAGGATATCTGGCTCAGATTGAGATAAAAGCAGTTTTCACATGAGCCATGAAAATGATTAAAAATCGTGGTGCAGCTAAAATAACGGCTTGTCATAGGTTGAATTAAGTAATCCTAGCGATTAAAACTCGCAGTAATGTGACTTTTTTATACCTATTTACACACTACTTGCGCATCACTGGCGATATAAATCACAACACGCTTATGAAGTTCGTTATTGGTAACGTAACCACAACTACCGTGATACACCGCTAAATCTTTAGCGTCGATTCTATAGGTATAGACCCCATCTCGTTGTTGCGTTAAAGCATAATGAAGCGTATTACTCGTGCCTTGTTCAATTGAGCCAAAATCCAAATGAGTACTGGGTAAATCAATTTCAGCCTGAGTGATCTCGGCTCCCGAATTATTTACTATTGTGATACTCGGTAAAATATAAAAACTCGAGTAATAGAGCACAACCAAAAAAACAGTTACCGAAAATACAATTTTATACAAAAGTTTCATTATGTTTCCGCTGATAAAATACCACTGTATGCAGTAGCTAAATATAGTGAATAGGCAGCGATCATCGTCTGTCTCGTCCTTCTTGTTTTTCTTTTGTATGGCAAAGTCTAGCAATTTTTTGGCGGTCAATATCATGCTTGATATTTAAAAATGGTCAGCGCAAAAAGAAAGCGAGAGGAGCAACATGTCTAGTTTGATAATCTAAGATTCACTCCAAAAAAGCAAACCTCAGCATAAATGACTATTTTTGCCAACAACTTGACTGTGGCATCAAGTCATAAACAAAAGTACGGGCCACCGATCAGCAGTATCTATTGAGTGATGTTAAATAAAGCATCGCAACAATCAATCAAGATAAACACGATAAAATACCTAAGTCGCTCACCATCACTGCACTAAGCTCGATTAACTTGTCGATATAAGTGAATTTTTTTAATCTATTAATGCGTTTTTTATCGTTTGTCGGCTTTAGTCCTTTTGACTAAAGTTCATCTGTAGCGCGGCGCTACGTAAACGTTTAAGGGAGCGACATCATGAAAAAAAGCATAGTTAACGGCCTAATGAGTGCCACATTAATACTGACAGCATCGACAAGTGTTATGGCTGACGAACAAGGCCATCACATCAATAGCAATGCCTACAAAATGGTATTAATTGAAGATGTACCAGGTGTTAACGCATTGCAATCTGGTGATGTTCAGCAAGGGCTCACAGCAACATTGTCTGCAAGTAAATACACAGTGGATGACTATTCTCGCAATGTGAACTTATGTGCAGGTTACGTACAATTATCTGACATGGAAAATGCCGAAAAAGCCTGTGATGCTGCAGTGAAAAGTGCCCGTACTCAAGTCGCAATTGCATCAATGGTAGAGCGTGCTTATGCCTACAATAATCGCGGCATAATGAAGTTAATCAATAATGACAAATTAGGTGCATTAGCTGATTTTAAATATGCGGCAAAAGTGGATAACAGCAGTATTTATCAGCATAACGTTGAACGTTTACAAGCATCATTAACCAGCACACAAGACGGAATGATGTAATTGGACCCCGACCAAAAAACCGTCACGGTTCAATGCAATCAGCCAAACAGTTTTTTGTTAGTACATCTTGCTGAATGTGCAGTAATAGACAGGTCAATCAATACGATACCTGTCTATTTTTGTTAGCAGAATTTATTGACCGAACGTGAGACTGCTACAGCCTTTTTGTCGTTTACACTCGATACTAAGTTTACACACGATACTATGATGGAGTATTAACATCTTGCTGTTTACGTGCAATGGCCACTATTGCCATAGTGACAAAAATGGCGAATAGGCCCCATAGTTGCAGCCATTTAGGCAACACGGCCGACCAACCTGCCCCTAATTGATTTAACTCGAGCATCCCCATAATTGCTGGCACAGCAGGAATAACTTGCGATGCCACTACCAATGGCTGTGGAATCAACGCAATTGGCCACACAAATCCTGCCACAAATAAAATTGGCATAGAGACAAGTAAATACAATTGGGTGGGTAATTCACGCCGGCGGAACAAACTACTGAGATAAATACCTAACGAACCCGTAGCCAATAAAAAGGGCAACATAAATAAGCCTACTTCAATCACAGAGGCAACCACGCTGACTTTATACCAATAAAAACAAGCGCCTAAGTAGAAACTACTGAATAATGCATAAATCATCATAAACACACTAAGCCTTGCAAGCACTAAGGTCACTGGCCGGACTTGCTGCCAGTAGCCCTGTTTACCCCATTGGCCTGCGCCCAAAATACCTGTGCCAATTAATAAGGTTTGATGCAAAATTAATAAAAATAAACCCGGTACCACATAGGGGGTATAACCCAAACTGGGGTTAAAAGCCGGCACCGAATTAATATGGATAGAATTAACAGCTTGCTGCGCTAACTCTGGGTTTTGTCCACGGGCGAGCAAACCTATCATTTGCACGTGTTTACTGGCATCAATACCTGCAGAAACTAAGCCTTCAACAATCGCAGAATAAATTAAAAAGTAACTCGCATCACCGCCGTAACTTAATGTCGCGCCTTTGCCCAATAACAAATTACGCCTAAAATCTGCTGGGATAACCAATAAACCGTGCGCTTTACCAGCATCAATCCAAGCTTGGGCTTGGTCAATACTGTTTACATTAGCGAGTACTTTTATCTTGGCACTGGCATCGGCATGACGTGTCACCAATCGGCTGAGAGATGAATTATCATGATCAACGACCACAATCTGCTGCTCTGTCGGCACCTGATGCAGATACGGTAACGGATAAAGTACTGAGTAAAATAACACGCCACCAAATAAGGTCACGACTATGGCTTTATCAGCCAGTATCGCTTTGCATTCTGCAACCATTAACTGCCAGAAGTTCATCACTTGACTCCCAGACTAATTGACTTGCTCACGGGAACTTGAGGCGGTATTTTCTGAGCATGACGCCCCAACACATAAAGCAAAGGGATTAATAGTAAAAAGCCCCAATATGAACTGATTTGCAGTAACACTTGTGGCAAGTTCACCCCGTAGCTCACCACACTGACATGAGAGTCGATATAATGACTTGATGGCATAATCAAGCGCCACCATTTAGCCAATAAAGGCATATCATTAACTGGAAAGGTAATCCCCATAAACGCAAACGCAGGAGCAAATAAGGCAGTACAAAAGCTGACCACCCGCGCACTGTCACGCATCAGCATAAAAATAAATAACACGATCAACCACAACGCCATGAGCATGAACATCTGCGCCAATACCAAAAGCCATAACGAACCCGCTATCGGCATCGCCAAATAATGGTATAACCACAGCAGAATAAAGCCACCATGAATAAGCATAATGGGACTGTAGAACAGGATTTTAACCCACACCTTAGCCCAAAAATCTTTGGCTAAATAGTTACGCTCACCCTGCGGGAGCAGCTCCGCATTGACACTATTGACAAAAACCAGCATCGACAGCAACTGCCACAATGCAATCAATATAGGAGGAACCAGAAATCCGACATAGTTATTATTGCGATTAAATAGTGCCGTGGTTTGATTACTAATAGGCGTTAAACTCACATCGACTGTGGCTTTATTGGCTCCTTTGAGCAATAAATTTACTTCACCAATATGCGTTAAGCCCTCAGCAAGGCTGAGTTGTAGTTGGCTAGAGAGTAACTTGCCAACTAATAAAAATTGACTGTTATAGCGAATATCAATCGTGGGTTGTTTGGATGTTAATAGGTCTTTGTTAAGCTGATAAGGCAAAATAACTAAACCATAAACTTCCACTTTACGCATAGCGTCAATCGCTGATGCTTCATTAGCATATGCGCGAGGAGCAACTACGGCATTTGCCGATAATTGCCGGGTAAGCATACGACTAATTTGGCTATTATCTAAGTCAACCACGGCAACCGGAAGCTGTCTTGGCAAGCCTGCACTGAACAACCACCACAGCGCAAGTACGCCGATGAGCGGAATATAGCTCACCAAGGCGAGTTGCCAAGGCGAATGCCATAACACTGTCCATTCACGCCGAAATAGATGCCTCATCAGCAAGCCTTATTAATGTTCGTTGAGCTTGTCGGCGCGAAATAATACCGACATCCCAACACGTAAATCGGCTATTTTCTGCTTAGGTGTCAGTTCCACCTCGAATGTACGCATATCAAAATCATGGCCACTTTCAGTGGAGCGCCAAGTGGCAAAATTGCCCATCACACTGATGTGCGACACGGTAAATTCAACTTGCTGCTGCAATGCGGGGATATCTAACATCACGCTTTGATCTTGTTTAAATTGCAATAATTGATCTTCTCGCACTTGTAATACAGCCCAAGCATCACTCATATCAATAATGCTCACTACCGGAAAGCCACTCGGTGCTAACTCACCCGCTTGTAACAGTACTTCACTCACCTCAGCTTTTTTAGGTGAACGCATTTGGCTATCAGCTAAAATTGCATTCACCTCGTTAACTGCACCTTCTGCCATACGAGTCTTGCCTGCCGCAGCCGCTTTGGTTTCATCGCGTGCGCCTTCGTCGGTCATTTGATACATGGCATAGGCTGCCTGTTCAGTATATTTAGCGGCCTGCCATTGGGTATAAGCTTCATCGCGCTTTTGCCTTGCGACAACACCTTCATCAAATAGATTTTCAATGCGCTGATATGTTTTTAGACTAAGCTCGGTGGCAGCTTGAGCTTTTAACCATTGCTCTTTAGCGGCTGTGACTTGTTGTTGTCTTGCGCCATTATTCGCTTGTTGCTGCATTGCGGTTGCGGCTTCTAGACCACCTTGAGCCTGCACTAGCTTAGCATCCAATTCAGGACTGCTGATGGCAAACAAAATATCGCCCACATCAACCTGATCGCCTTTGCGCACTAAGACCTGCTCTACCCGCCCTGGCACTTTAGAAGAGATGTTGTATTCACGAGCTTCTATTTGCCCTTGTAACACGCTAGGTTGCGGCGTAAAGGCCAGCATGACGCCATAGCCCAACAGTAATATAAGTAACACGAATGCAATGACCGCGATGATCTTGTTAGCCCGCATAAGCAGCCCCCTGAAGTTGAGTTCGGTTAATAAATTCATCGACTTGACCACTAATGGCCATCACTTTGGCATAGGCTTGAATATAGCGATATTTAGCCCCTAATTGCTGAGTTTTAACCGCCGTTAAGCTTAACTCTGCATCGATCCTATCAATTGATGTGGATAAGCCTTGATTGAAAGATAACTCTCGTAAACGTAAATTTTCAGTCGCTAACGCTAACGACGTATTCAGCGCATCGGCTTCTTCTTTAGCTTGCAGCATTTGCCGATAACTTTGATCGATCAGTAAACTTAAATCCTGCTTGGTTTGTGCTTTAGTGTATCGAGCTTGCAATAAAGCACTTTTGGCGGCTTGTACTTTACCACTGCGCCCATCACGGCTTATCAGCGGTATGCTCATGCCCACACCTACCATCCAATCAGGTTCCACTTGTGAAAATAAGCTGTCATCTTCATACAAGGTATAGTTACCGTATAAATACACTGTGGGGTAATAACTGCCCTTTTCTAAGTCCACTAAGCCATTGGCTTGAGCTTCTTTAGCCTCAAGCAGTTTTAATGCCGGATGCTGAGTTAACGTCAGCTGGCTAAGTTGTGGCAATGACGGTTGCTGTTCCAGTAAAAACAGCGCTGAAATAGGATCGACTGAGGGAATATGCAACATCCGCGCTAAAGCTATTTCGGCCATCTCATATTGACGCTGGCTTTTACCCCTATTGACCTTGGCATTTTCTAACGCGACTTGGGCATTTAAGCGTTCAACTTTGGCGATTTGCCCTTGTTGCTCCAATTTTTGTGCATGACTGACATGTAACGCTAACGAATCTACCAACTGATTTTGAGTATCAACTAAGGTTTTTGTCACCGACACCGCATAGTAACGATCAACTAACTGCAGAAATAACTCCCGCCGAGCTAGGGCCAACTCTTGTTCAGTTTCAGAAACTTGTGCTGCATGTATCCCTTGCGCAGCAGTAATTTTACCACCAGTGTAAATCGGCCACATGGCTTGCAAACTGGCACGAAATACATCTTGCTCAGTAAAAGGGGTAACAAACAATGAACTAGGAATACTGGCTAGGGCACCGCCAAGCGCCGGCGGTAAGGTACTGCTATCAAGCGAGGCAAGTGGATTAAGATCATTGAGGTCAAGTTCAATCGGTTTTTCAAGACGGGTATAACTACCGGCAATATTCAACGATGGGAAATTCAGTGCATCACCAGCGTCTTCTTCGGCTTTGGCGCGGTTAACATGCTGGGTTTTGGCTTGCAGATGATCGCTTACTTGAGTTAATTGCTGCCAAGCATTGCTAAACGTAATGGGCTCAGCGAAAACACTAAGATGAACAAAAAAAACACTCGAACACAACACCAAGCTCAATCGCCTCTGGCTATGTGGACTACTATGACGCTTTGCAACCATAAACACCTCTAGAGTTAATACTCTAATTCCTTGATGAAGTATAACTTAAAACAGTTATTTTCACAGCCACATAGATTATTAACCTGACTATACATATCCTTAAATAAACAAGACTATCAAAATAAGCCTTATATATACAACGGCTTACCAAGTCATAACACTCAGTAAGCCGGCTACTTACGGCTAAATAGGCTAACGTTTAAGCTGTACCGCCAACCGTTAGACGATCAATTTTCAATGTTGGTTGCCCCACGCCAACAGGCACGCTTTGTCCGTCTTTACCGCACACGCCTACGCCTTTATCTAGAGCTAAGTCATTACCAACCATGGAAATTAATCCCATGGCTTCAGGGCCATTACCAATTAAAGTTGCACCTTTAATTGCCTGAGTTACCTCACCGTCTTCAATCAAATAAGCTTCAGAAGCTGAGAACACAAACTTACCTGAAGTGATATCGACTTGACCGCCACCAAAGTTGGGCGCATAGATGCCTTTCTTCACTGACTTGATAATGTCTGCAGGGTCTGATTCACCGGCATTCATATAAGTATTCGTCATCCGTGGCATAGGTAAATGAGCATAAGATTCGCGGCGACCATTACCCGTAGGCAATTGTCCCATTAAGCGCGCATTTAACTTATCTTGCATGTAGCCGGTTAAAATACCATTTTCAATCAAAGTGGTTTTTTGAGTTGGTACGCCTTCATCATCGATACTTAATGAACCACGACGATTTTCCAATGTACCATCATCGACTATGGTGACTAATGTCGATGCCACTTGCTGGCCCATTTTACCGCTAAAGGCGCTGCTGCCTTTGCGATTAAAGTCACCTTCTAAGCCATGACCTACCGCTTCGTGCAATAACACACCAGGCCAACCGTTACCTAACACTACGGTCATTTCACCTGCTGGAGCATCAATGGCATTAACATTCACTTGAGCTTGGCGCACTGCTTCACGAGCAAATTCAAAACTCTGTGGTAAGCCAGTTTCATCTGTGGCTAAGAAGGCACTGTAATCGTGACGACCACCACCACCGGCACTACCGCGTTCACGCTTGCCGTTGTCTTCTAAAATAACACTACAGTTAAAACGCACTAATGGACGAATATCTGCGGCCAATGTACCGTCACTGGCAGCGATCAATATTTCCTCATGTACGCCAGATAAACTCACCACAACCTGAATAATACGGCTGTCTAAACTACGGATATACGCATCGGCTTGCTTTAACAAGTCGATTTTCTTCACTTCGTCCATAGCCGCAATTGGATCGGCACTGTCATAGAGTTTATGTGCCGCTTGACGCTTAAAGGCTTGTACCTTGTGCTGCTCACCGGCACTGGCAATGCCACGGGCGGCTTTCGCTGCGGCATCAAGAGCGGCTGGAGTAATCTCGTCGGCATAAGCAAAACCGGTTTTTTCACTGCTAATAGCACGTACACCCACACCACGCTCAATGTGGAAACTGCCTTCTTTGACTATGCCATCTTCTAAAACCCAAGACTCATGACGGCTACCTTGGAAATACAGGTCTGAAAAATCGATATTGTGTTGATGAATGGTATTTAAGTAACCTTGCAATCCGTCTAAGGTTAATCCATCTTGCAATAAACTCTGCTCTACTTGGGTTAAAAATGGCATTAAAATTCTCTTTATTAATTGGTAACGCGTACTGCGAATTCAGTGTTAGTCGTGGCTCAGCCAGTATTATTTCAGCTGTGGCTCTCTAAATCGATTATGGCCCATCAGCGGCATTTGCTGACGAATGCGCTGTAATTCCGCTAAATCGACTTTAGCCTGTACCCAGCCACATTCCGTCGCTCGTTCAGCAATAACTCTGCCCCATGGATCAACAATCATACTGTGCCCCCATGTTTCTCGACTGCCTTGATTATGCTGTCCCCATTGGCCTGCGCCCAATAAATAACATTGAGTTTCAATCGCTCTGGCTTGCAATAACACTTGCCAATGCGCTTCCCCAGTCACTTTGGTAAATGCAGAAGGTAGAGCAATATAATCTGCTCCAGCTAAACGTAAAGCCCGAAACATGTCGCCAAAGCGAATATCATAACAAATGGCTAAGCCGACTTTGCCAAACGGAGTATCAATCACACTAATATGATCGCCTGGATGAAAGGTATCACTTTCACGATAGGTTTTGGTGTTATCACTCACCTCAACGTCGAATAAATGCAGTTTATCGTAATGACCTAGGGTGACGCCATGATCATCAAAAAAATAACAACGGCTGAAGACTCGACCATCATCGGCACGCATAGGAATAGTGCCGGCAATAAAATACACTTGATACTTTTTAGCCATCGAAGCTAACGCGTTTTTAAGTTCGCTTTGATGCTGGCTACCTGCATATTCAAGCTGCTGGCTTTCGTGACCACCAAACAATAAACAACACTCAGGTAACACCACTAATTGTGGTTCATTGGCTTCTCGGGGTAAGTCTTTAAGCTGCGAGTCGACAAACGCGAGATTGGCTTGGACATCGCGACTGCTTTGGCATTGTAATAAGCTGATTTGCATCTCTCACTCCTGGTAGCGAAACGACATGAGCCAATGGCTCGCCTGCGTGTTGGCCCCTTGATAAAGCGTCGGTGTACATTTGCGCCTTTATCATTCGAGAAACCTGATTCGTTGGTATTGAGCTAATTGCCCCTGTGGTATTGGGCAGTACATTATATTGCTTATTCTGCTCTGGGGCTTGAGTTTCATTTTCGCCCTTGGTATCACTTTTAAGCTTGGGCGCGATATTAGAATCAACTCCAGTTTTAATCTGAGTTTCAACACTCGACTCATTGGCTTGCGGTAAAATAGCTTGTGGAATTTCAATTTCTTTACTCTTACGCTCAAGCTCTTCAAGTTGTGGATTGTCCATGGTGCCGGTCACTCGAAAACGAATTTCAGAAATGACTTCAATCACGGGCTCTAACACTTTTGTCAGGGCAAATGCCCCTAAACCTAAAGTCCATGCACTGGTACTCAATAACACCACGGTTGGTACACTCGACGCAAGCTGCGGCACAAACCGAATATCATAATTTAAGCTTTGACTGGTGAGATCGGTATAACCGCGTATGCGCATATTGCCCGCAATAGCATCCATTTCTGAATCTGTGGTTTTCACTACACCATCATCAATCGCAAGGTTGCCGTTGAAGCGATTAAAGTATAAGCCTTCACCGAACACATCCGAGAAATCTAATGATAATTTGCGTAATAATGAATCTAAACTAAATAATGAAAATACCCGTGCACCTTTATCGCTTATTTCCGATAAATGGCCTTTACCTAACTCAAATTTTAGCTGGCCGTTAAGTGTATCAAGCATGAAATGATAAGGTGCACCTTGCCATGATAACTGACCATTGAGATCTAATGGCGCATCTTCTAGCCCAGGGTTGATGTTCAATATCGTCGAGAGGTCATCAAACTTATCGGCCTGTAAATTGACCTCAAACGAGGTTTTTTCAGTGCCATTATCAACTGACCATAAGCCATTTGCCTGCAATGTTACCGTTGGCTTAGTCAGTGAAAGAGTCTGGAATTGGTAGCCTTGTTCTACGGGCAATCCTTGCAAGACTAAATGACCGAGCGATAAATTATTTACACTAAAATCATCCACATCTATCGCTAACGTAGGCAGATTTTGTAGCATAACAGTCGGGGATAAATCATCACTTTTTGTTGCACTGGCTGTTGGCAATAAATGCAGTTTGCTTGCGACAACTTTAATACCTTGATCGCGCCAATTAGCATAAAAATCGATACGGCCATCAAACTGTTGTGACTGAGCATCAAAGCGCCATACATGTTCGGTTGGCTTAGCATCGAAATGCAATTTATCGAATGATTGCCCAAGTACCGTTAATTGGCCAATATTGGCATGAATTCCCGCTAATGGTGGAAATGCCGGAGTCGCAAGGTTAGCATCAACCGCAGGCGAAATGGGTTGTTGCAACTCAGTATCAGGCAACTCGGCGACAGTTAAAATACGGTCTCGTATCAAAGAGGTCACGACTTCAGGTTCTGCTGTCGCACTAAAGCGATTAATCAGCGGTAGCCACTGCGCTAAGTCAACTTTAGGCAGATCTACATGTATGTGCCCATACTGCTTATTTAATCTGTCACCCAATCTAAAATGGCGACCTATCATCACATCATAAAAGGCCAGTTGACTGCCATTATCGGCATTAAATCCTCCCCAAAACTCCACATCATTACCCAGTTTAATGCTCAGTGATGATTGTTTGTTATCGCCAATCAGTTCTGCACTGAGCGTTTTCGGTTCCGCTGCCGATTTTTCATAAGGGATAGGTAAATCTAATGATGTTCCTACAAGATCGGAATTTGCAGAAACTTGTAAACTGTAGCCACTAGGATCAAAAATCATGGTTAACTGGCCATTCCAGTCCATGTTTCCGTGATAGGTTTCAGTCAGTGGATTGTCTAAACTGTCAGGTAGGGCATCAAGATCCCAGCGTCCTTTCAGCGCAACATTTAATGCAATATTGTTGTTACGCTTACCGGTACTCAAGCTAAACGTGAGAGGCTGTTGAAATAATCGAGCCTTAATATTTTTACCTTCAATTACTTGATTAACAAAACTCACTTGCCCTGTCACCCCCTGTAAATCTAAACCGGGAGTATCAATAAACACTGGGTTATTATTAAATGTGACTTGACCTTTAATGAGTTGCTCACCCCCTTCATATAAGGGAATCGCCAGATCCAATCGAGTATTAATGTGTTGTTGGATTTGCACTACGTCTAACGTAGACCCGACAGAATCATGTAACGGTGAAGCATTAATTACTTTGGTTGCAGCTTGAGCATCAGTATTAATATCGGCTTCAACCTTTAACAACGACGCTTCCCCCAAATGTGGAATAGACACTCGCGCGCCGTCTACCGTAACGTCATCAAGTTTGCCCTGATCAATATGCAAATCCATCATCGCATTTTCAAACAAGGCTGATAATGTAAGATCGCTCACAGCAGGCCAATCAGGTTGGAACTTAAAATTGCCATTATTAAGAGTAAAAGCGGCTTGAAAGACTCCGCTGCTGTCTTGATAGGGGTAGCCACCTAAATCCCCATGCCAGACTAACTGCGCATCATTCACTTGCCCAGCGACTAACCCGTCATTAAGGTAGCTAATTAAGTTTGGACTCATCGCCATTAATGGAAAATATCGCCCAAGATGAGCCACATCATTAATAGTCACGTGAGCAGCTAATCCCATATGAGTCTGTTCAGCAAACTCAAGATTAAGGCCCGCTTGCAGAGTAAGATCACTATTACTCAACTCAATACTAGCCACGGTCAAGCGCTGCTGGCCAACATCATATCGGCCCATGACGGCACTGCTATTAAGTATTATTGGCTGACTAAAATTATCGCTAAAATCGAGCTGGTATTTTTGCTCAGGCAAGCTAAATTCAAGTTGATTATTTGCCCAAGTTAATTGGGCATCGAAAGGGCTGATACCCGGTATAGACTCATAGGGCTGCCATTGTAATTGCTGTGCTTCAACTTTAGCGATAAGGGCTTTTTCTGCCTGTTTATACAGCCGAATAGGGCCAATTTTTCCTTGAGGATTAAGCTGCTGCCAACTGCGTACTTGCTGCATGCCTAAACCTGGCACTAATGGCAACATAGGCTTAAGCAAGGTCGGGATAATTTGATTCGCATATCCAAAAAAATCACCATCACCACTGCCAATAGCCAAGGTGAGTAATGGCCAAGTTTGATCATTGGTGGATAAATCTAAATTGTGACTGTCAATTCGCCAACCATCAGGTTGTGGGATCCATTGCAATGAACCTGAATTGATTGCAAACTTTTGCTGGCTGTCCGCATCTTGCCATTGTAACCAGCTAGGTTTAAAAACCAGTATGCCATCTTCAATTTGACGATGCGCGAACGTCATCCATGCATCAAGATTTATGACCCCTTGAAACTCAATATTATCGGCGTCTGTTTGCGCGTTATGTTGTCTAGAGGCCCATTTGCCTAAGTCTAATGAGTCTGCGGCCACGTAAAGTTGACCAGCTATAGTATCCGCTTGATAACCATCACCGCTAAGATCAATACGTAACGTTAACTGTTCTTGCTTTGACTGCTGTGGATCAACATAGATGATGCCTTGTGCTTGGTGACGATTAGTGCTGTTTTGCCATAATAAATTATCGATAAAAATCGGCCGATAATCATGCTGTTTACTCACCAGTTGCAGGGAGGCATCGGTTATTGAAAAATGACCTAATTGCTCCAATAACAGGGCATATAACCAGTCAAGAGTGGCTTTATCGCTAGGCTTAGTATTATCGTCAGTAGCAGTTAACTGATCGAGATTGAGCGCCACCTTAAGACCATCAAATACAACGGTTTCAACCTGCGGGCTCAAGGTTAGTAGCGACTGCCAAAAATCGAGTTTGATATGCACATTGTTGCTGACAACTGTAATTGGCAGATTATCCTGTGGCGGTAGGACTAAATTGTTAATGGTCAATGCAGGCCCAAATGCTTGCCATTCAGCACTGAGTTTATCCATCTGCACATGCAGTTGGTACTCACTATCAAGATAATCAATTAACTCAGTACGGACTTCAGGAATATGAGGCAATAAACCACGAATAAGGCTCACCGCCAATGCAAAAAGCACCAGTGTAATAGCCAAAATCTGCCAAAATACTCTGTTGATCGTTCCCGTACGAGTTGTCGACACTACATCATCACCACATCATATTTACTTTGAATGTATAACGGTTCATTTTGCAAACGAATACGTTTACCAATGTAGACTTCTAATTCTGCCAACAAATGTGATTCATCGCCGCTAAAACTCATGTACACAGCCGGTGAGCAATACAATAAAAATTCATCGGCTTTATAAGCTCGATCTAATCGAATAATTTCGCGAAAAATCTCATATGACACAGTTTCAATCGTTTTCATGGTGCCAGTGCCTTTACAAGATGGACACTCACCGCATACCACATGCTCTAAACTTTCGCGGGTACGTTTACGGGTCATTTCAACTAAACCCAAGCCAGAAAACCCACTCACGCTGGTTTTGACTCTATCTAACGCCAAGGCCGCATTTAAACTTTCTAACACCCGTGCTTGGTGTTCTTTACTTAGCATATCAATAAAATCGATAATGATAATCCCACCCAAATTACGTAATCGCAGCTGTCTT